>CACKMG010000044.1 GCA_902601235.1 uncultured Pelagibacteraceae bacterium | reverse complement strand
CCAAAAAATAACTTTAAATTCTTTAATGTTCATATTGTAATTTTGTAATTTAAATTCAGGTATTTCCTTATAAAGGTTAAAATACGTAATCCAGTCATTATGATTTAAAGGTGGAATCAAACCAGAAAATAACTGCCATTTTGTTATAGATAATCCAGAGTCGGTTAATCTAGTCAGTCCGCCAACAACAATCATTATTGATATTATCCAAAACATTAAAATTAACCAAATTGATATTTGATTATTTATTTTTTGATTTGTTGTATACATATTGGGATAAATATAATAATTTTCAAAATATCCAAATATATAAATGTCGCCATTAAAAAGAAAAAAACTAATTAAAATTAGATTTGAATTAGATAAACTAGATAATGATCTTCTTAAGATAATTAAAAAGAGAACTAATTTAGTTAAAAAAGTTCTAGCTTTAAAAGAAAAAAAAAATCAAATTATCGATCAGAAAAGAATAAAGACAATTTTAAGAAATATTAAAACAAAATCATTAAAAAATAATATTGATCCCAAAATTACTAAACGTATTTGGAAGAATATGATTTGGTCTTATATAGAATTTGAAAAAAGGAATTTTAAAAAAAAATAGTTATTTACTGTGTGGAGGAAGTTTTTTTTCAATAAAAATTTCATGTTTCTTTGTTACAGGATTATATTTCTTAGCTTTTAATTTAACCTTAGCTTTTTCACCACCTGCTGGTTTTTTTACATAATAATAAAAGGCACTATCAGGTTTAGATTCTGGAACTAATCTTACTTTAACATGTGTTTTTTTAGCCATATTATTTTAAATTTTTAATTAAATTAGATATTTTTTTTAGTTTATTTCTAATTTCTATCGGATTTATAGATTTATTTTTATTTTCGTCAAGTTTTAATGGTTCACTAGTATCAAGAATTTTTTTTACTCCATTGATTGTCATTCCTTGTTCTTTTAATAAAAAGTGAATTTTTTTTAACAATTTGATGTTTTTTTCATCATAATACCTTCTATTACCATTAAGTATTTTTGGTTTAATTTGTTTAAATTTCTTTTCCCAAAAACGAATAGTATGAGTTGGTGATGAGTCTTTTTTTTTTGATTTTAAATCAAGTATTTTTACAACTTCACCAATTGTTTTATAAGCATTATTGTGTTTAAGCATTGTCTTTTGAATTTATGAAATCTTTGAATTCTTTTGATGGTTTAAACAAAACAACATATCTTTGAGAAATTGTTTTATTTTCTCTGGTTTTTGGATTTCTACCTAATCTAGGTTTTTTTAAACGAGTCGAAAAAGTACCAAATTTTGATAATTTAAGTTTTTTTTCACTTTCTAAATTTGATATTATTAAAGAAAAAAATTCATCAATCAAATTTTCTGATATTTGTTTTGAAAACCCTACCTGCATATAAATTGAATTTACTAAATCTTTTTTAGTTAAATTTATTCTCATTACAAGATATTATCTTTTATTTTATTAATAAGATTTCCTTTAACAATTCTATTGCATACATCTAAGGAATTTGAAAATCCAATATGGTCAGTTCCTCCATGACTTTTAACGACAGGAGCATCTAATCCAATAAAAATTGCTCCATTATAAAGTCTTGGATCTAATCTTTTTTTAAATTTTTTTAAATTTGAAAAATTTAACAATGAAGAAATTTTTCCTAAAAAGTTTCCTTGAAGTGCAAATTTAAGTTCACTTGTAATAAAGTTTGCTGTTCCCTCTGCAGTTTTTAAAGCAACATTACCGGTAAAACCGTCTGAAACAATTACATTTACTTTTCCATTCATTAATTCATCACCTTCAATATATCCATCAAAATTAAAATTCTTATTGATTCTCTCATTTAAAATTTGAAATGTTTCTTTAATTGTTTCATTTCCTTTTAATTCTTCAGAGCCAATATTTAATAATGCAACATTAGGATTTTCGTTTGGATAAAGTGATTTATAAAGAGAGGCACCCATAATTGAAAAATCAATTAAATTTTTTGAATTACACTCAATATTTGCTCCTAGATCTAATACAACACTCATTCCTTTTTTATTCGGCCAAAGGGCTGATAAAGCTGGTTTATCAATATTTTCAATCATTTTTAAGTTTAGTTTTGCTATTACAAGTAGTGCCCCAGTGTTGCCTGCTGAAATAACAATATCATTTT
>CACKMG010000043.1 GCA_902601235.1 uncultured Pelagibacteraceae bacterium | reverse complement strand
AATTTGTTTATTTTCCATTGGAATAATTAATTTTTGACCCATCATATTTTTTCCCCCTCTCACAACTCCAAGAGCTATAGATTTTTTCAAATTTGGACTATAATAACTTGAAGTTACATGTCCTAACATTTCAACTGGGGATTTTTTGATATCAGCTACTATCTGTGCACCTTCTTCTAAAACTTCATCTGGATTTTCTGTAAGTAAACCAACCAATTGTTTTCTGTCTTCTCTTATTGTATCAGATCTATATAAAGATCTTTTTCCTATAAAATCATATTTCTTTTTACTCACTATCCAATCCATTTGTAAATCTATAGGAGTCATAGTTGCATCAGTATCTTGACCAACAATGATAAATCCTTTTTCAGCTCTTAATAAATGCATGGTTTCAGTTCCATACGGTGTGATATTAAACTCTTTTCCTGCTTCCATACATTTTTCCCATACTGATTTACCATAATTAGCTTGAATGTTTATTTCATAGCTATGTTCACCTGTAAAACTAATCCTCATTACTCTGCATTTAATGTTACCAATTTTTGCATTCTTAAAAGACATATGTGGAAAATTCTCATCAGAAAAATCAAGATCAGGGATTACTTGAGATACAATTTTCTTACTATTAGGTCCACAAACACTGACTGTTGCGTAGTGGTCAGTTACAGACGTTAAATAAACATCTAATTCAGGCCATTCAGTTTGTAAATAATCCTCTAGTTTTCCTAAAACTGTTGCAGCTCCACCGGTAGTAGTAGTCATAATATAATGGTTTTCATCTAATCTAGTTGTAACACCATCATCATAAACCATGCCATCTTCATTTAACATCAAACCATATCGGCATTTTCCAATTGCTAGTTTTGACCAAGCGTTTGTATAAACTCTGTTCAAAAACTCTGAAGCATCAGTTCCTTGAATATCAATTTTTCCTAATGTAGATGCATCTAAAATACCTGCACTGTCTCTAGCAGCTTTACTTTCTCTCTGAACCGCATCATGCATATTTTCACCGTTTTTAGGATAGTACCAAGCTCTCTTCCATTGACCGACGTTTTCGAATTCAGCTTTATTTTCAACGTGCCACTCATGAATTGGTGTTTTTCTGAATGCATCAAAATACTCACCAACATTTCTACCAACTATTGTTCCAAAAGTAAGAGGAGTGTAGGGTGGTCTAAAAGTTGTAGTACCAAGTTCACCCATTTTAGACCCAGCAGTTTCAGAAATAATTCCTAATGCATGCATATTACCAAGTTTACCTTGATCAGTTCCCATACCTGTTGTTGTGTATCTTTTTACATGTTCGATTGATCTGAAACCTTCTCTTAAAGCTAATTTAATATCTTTGGCCGTTGCATCATTTTGATAATCTACAAAAGGTTTTGTTTTTCCAATAATTTTGTCAGATGGAAGTAACCAAATATTTCTCTTTGATTTATTAAAAGAAGATTTAATTTCTAAATCTTCATAATCTATTTTTTCTAAATTTAAAAATTCTTTTAGAGTTTTAGGAACAGTTGATAATATCTCATCCAAAGTAAAATCTCCATTACATGAACCTATACTAATTTGATCTGATGGATATATATTTGGTATAAAAACTTGATCTTCATCTCTGAATTTTAATTTTCCGCCAGATTGTGTAAAAAGATGCACAGCTGGTGTCCATCCACCAGAAATACCAAGACAATCACATGAAATAGATATTTTTGAACCTATCGCTTTTTGACCGTCTTTAGATATTTGCATTATTGTAACTTTATTTAGCCTTTTGTATCCATAGGTATCCACTACTGTATATCCCTTGTAGACTTTGATGTTATTTTTTTCAGTCTCCTTGATTAATTTTGAGTCAGTTTCTTCTCTATTATCAATAATAGCCTCTACATTAATTCCTTTTTGATATAAACTAATTGCTGTTTCATATGCGCTATCATTATTTGTAAAGAGAACATTCTTTTCTCCACATGCAACACCATAAAAATTTGCATATTTTTCAATAGCTGAAGACAGTAGAATACCAGGACGATCATTATTATCAAAAATTAGTGGTCTTTCTAAAGATCCAGTTGCAGTTATTACTTTTTTAGCCCTTATTTTGAGTAATCTGTGACGAATCTTATTGTTTCTTTGTTCTAAAGGCATGTGGTCAGTTAAATTTTCTCTTGCCAATAGAAAGTTATAGCCATGATATGCAGCTACACTTGTTCTTGTTTTAATTTCTAAATTTTTAATTTTTTTTATTTCATTAATTTCTTTTTCCAACCATGAACTTGA
>CACKMG010000042.1 GCA_902601235.1 uncultured Pelagibacteraceae bacterium | reverse complement strand
GAAATATCCATACAGAATAGCAATTTTAATGGCTATACTTACAATTCCGCCAATTGGAGCCACTCAAATAGGATGGTATTTTTATGATCAACAGACAGGATTTGATTATGGTATGATAGTAGGAACATTTTCTGTAATATTTGCAGCATGGTTAATGTATGAAAAAAATTGGAGAGAAGAGGATGAAGATTAATTAATGGAAAAAATTATTTTTTTTGGTTTGGTTATCCCTATTCTAGGGTTCGTTTTATATTTGGGAGCTACGGCTATTATGAAAGGTTTTAGTGCTAAAAATGCAAATAAAACTGAAAATAATGATGAAAATGAAGAGATAGAGGTATCATCGTCTGATAAAAATAAACTTAGCGATGAAATTGAAAAACTAAACAAGCTTCTAAATGATGGAATTTTAACTCAAGAGGAATTTGAAAAAGCAAAAAAGAAAATTTTCCATCATTTGGATCTACCTGAATATCTCTTATTCTCCCAATTTTATTTCTAAAAATGATATCTTCTTTAACATTCGATAAGTCATTAAAAATTAATTTTCTTAAAGATTGGTCTTTAAGTGAGGTAATTAAAGCATGTCCATTCCATTCACTAAATTCTTTACCTTTATAAATAGTTATTGCACTTGTTGCGATAGAAGGCACCCAATAATGTATTGCTTTTGTAAAACCTGGTTTCCATTTTGGACCAATAGGAATACCAGAATAATTCGTTCCTCCCCAGCCTAAAATTTTCCATCCATAATTTTCACTTTTTTTCGCCTCTCCAAACCAATCACCACCTTTTGCACCATGGTTGCTTAAATAAATTTTTTCATCAAATGGAGATAAAGTTAAACCTTGAGGGTTTCTAATTCCTATTTGATAAATTTCTGGCAACCAATCAGATTTACCCTCAAATTTTGGATTATCCTTTGGAATACTTCCATCGATATTAATTCTAATAATACTCCCAGGATGTTTTGTTGGATCTTGTGCAATCATCCCTTCTCCTCTTTCCCCAGCTGATGCAAATAAAAAATTATCTTTAATCGCTAATCTTGATCCAAAGTGATATCCAGAGTTGATAGGAGGATTTGCTTGAAAAATATTATTAAAAGTTAATTTTTTTTCATTGAATTTTGCCTTAGCTATTGAAGTACTGGTTTTTCCATTTCCTCTATTTTCTGAATAAGAAATATAAACAAAACTGTCTTTAAATAGGATATCCAATAAACCTCCCTGACCATGTTCTAGATAATTAAGATTATGATTAATTTCAGAGATTTTTTTTGAATTAAGATTAATTAACTTAATTTTTCCACTTTTTTCTGTAATTAATAAATTATTTTTATTTATAAAAGTAGAGCCCCATGGATCATTTAAATCTACAATCTTCTTAAAATTAAGATTTTCTGCAAATGAAATATTTATAGAAATTAAAAATAAAACTATGTAAATAAAAATTTTTCTCACTCTATGAAAGTTTTGATCTACCACCATCAACAGCAATAATCTGACCTGTGACCCAAGAGCTGTCTTCAGTAATGAGAAATTTTGCAAGAGAAGCAGAGTCTTTTCCTTCTCCCAATCTTTTTAAGGGGTGGGCTTTCGCTATACCATCTGCTAATGCTTTATTTTTTAACATTGGTTCAGCAATTTTCGAATTAGTTAAACTTGGTGCAATGCAATTCACTCTTATATTTGGAGCAAATTCGGCAGCCAACGAAACAGTTAATCCTTCAACAGCTGCTTTAGTTGAGGCAATTATCGCATGATTAGTAAATCCTCTTTGAGCTGCTACTGTGGAGAATAAAACTATTGAGCCTTTATTTTTTTTTAAGCTTTCTTGATAACCTTTGATTACCTCAACAGCAGAATAGAGATTCAATTTCATGCATTTATTAAAATCATTTTCATTTACCATTCTTAAAGGTTTTAAATCTATTGAACCAACACAATAAGCAACACCTTTTATATCTGAAACATCATTTTTAACCTTTTCAATAAATCCATCTTCTAAAACATCAGCAATAGTAAAAGTACAACCAAGTTTTTCAGAAATACTTTTTGTTTCATTTTCATTTCTTCCAACTATATGTACGGAATTTCCTGAGTTTATTAATTGTTCAGCTAAGCTAGATCCGATTGAACCTGTCGCACCAAAAATGAGATATTTTTCTGACATAAAAAATTTTATTAGTTATATTTAAATATGAAGTTATTTTTTATACTGGGTAATCAATTATTTCCATCAAAATACTTGGACCGCTTCAAAAAAGACCACCTATTTTTTATGGCCGAAGACTACCAATTATGTACTTATG
>CACKMG010000041.1 GCA_902601235.1 uncultured Pelagibacteraceae bacterium | reverse complement strand
TAAAGGCTTAATATATTCATCAAAATCAATTTCATTTGAGTTAATATTTACAAAAATAATATCCATCCAAACTTTAGTTTTTACCTCTTTTAAGTTACTCTTTGTTTTATCAAAATTTTTTAACTCATGATTGTTCAAGCCTCCGATGTGTGGAGTCACAATAAGTTTTCCATTAAAGTCATAAGACCAAGAATGATAAGGGCATCTAATTAAGTTTTTTAAAGTGCATAGTTTATCTAGGAGTTTAAAACCTCTATGACTACAAACGTTATGAAACACGCGTATCTGCATTTTTTTATCTCTTACAATAATTAATGGAATCCCTAATAGACTATGAGGTTTAGCATCTCCAGGGTTAGGTAAGGAACTTGCTACCCCAACAACAGTCCATTTATTAAAAAAGACCTTTTCTCTTTCATGGAAAAAATAATCTTTACTTGTATAACACTCGTTGGGCAGGCCGTTGGCTATTTCTATTGGTTTATCTACATTATTAAGTTTCTCAACATCTAGTATTTTTGACAGAGTTAAATTTTTGAGATTTTGATCCACAAAAAAAATTAACACGAGCATATTTTTTGGCAACAAATTTCGCCACACCTTAGAATGAATTTCTTTGACACCTTTTTTAAAAAAGTTAATGATCAAGTAATGAAATTTTCTTTGGAAATTGGACCTCAAACTGACTTATCAACAGTTCCACCTGTAAATGATATTTACATTACAATGTTGCCTGGAGGAGATTACAAGGAAACAGCTCAACAGGCAGTTGAGCTTGTAAAAAAAGGTTTTAATCCTGTACCTCATTTTCCAGCAAGATCAATGCACGACGAAAAACAACTAAAAGATTATGTTTCAAGGTGTAAGGATGGAGGTGTAAAGCAGGTTTTGATAATTGGGGGAGGTAGAGAACCTTTGGGAAAATTTGATAGCTCGTTTCAACTTTTAGAGACTGGTTATTTTGAGAAGATGACTATAGGAATCGCTGGACACCCTGAGGGGAGTCCTGATATATCCGACTCAGATTTAGAAAAAGCTATGATAGATAAAAAGCCTTATGCTGACTATATTGTAACTCAATGGTTATTAAATCCTCAGCCTATTATAGATTTTATATCTAAACAAAGCGTGCCAGTCCATGTGGGAATTACTGGGCCTTTAAAAATATCTAGCTTAATTAAATTTGCTAATATTGTCGGAGCAAAAAATTCCCTTAACTTTCTTAAATCTAATTTTACTAAGGCGTTAGATTTATTGAGACCTAAAGACCCTAATGATCTAATTGGGAAAGTTAAATCGCATACTGATTTCTTCCACATTTATACATTCGGCGGCTTGAAGGAAACTAACAAGTGGTTGAAGGAGAATGGTTATGTCTAAAGAATTTGACTATACTAAACTAAAACATGTTACTTCTGTTGATCAATCAGATCGAAAAGTACCATATAATTTAAGACAAAGTGGACCAACTAAAGTTGAAATGTTAATTTCAACACGAGTAAGAAAATCACCTTATTGGCATTTATCAATGCAAGCAGGTTGTTGGAGAGCAACAGTTTACAATCGTATTTATCATCCAAGAGGCTATGTGAAACCAGAAGATGGTGGAGCGATGGTTGAATATGATGCAATTGTTAATCATGTAACTATGTGGAATGTTGCAGTTGAAAGACAAATCCAAGTTAAGGGTCCAGATGCAGAAAAATTTGTTGATTATGTGATCACAAGAGATGCAACCAAAATTTCTCCAATGAGAGCAAGATACGTAATTTTATGTAATGCTTATGGTGGAGTTTTAAATGATCCAATTCTTTTAAGAATTTCCAAAGATGAGTTTTGGTTTTCATTATCAGACTCTGATATTGGTATGTATCTACAAGGTGTTAATGCTGATGGTAGATTTAATTGCACCATTGACGAAATCGATGCTTGTCCTGTACAAATACAAGGTCCAAAATCAAAAGCTCTGATGAAAGATTTGTTAGGCGATCAAGTTGATTTAGAAAATATGCCATTTTATGGTTTAGCTGAAGTTAAAGTTGCTGGACGAAGTTGTGTGATTTCTCAATCAGGCTTTTCTGGTGAAGCTGGTTATGAGATTTATTTAAGAGATGCAACTTTATATGCTGATGAAATGTGGAATGCAGTTCTTGATGCTGGAAAAAAACATAATCTTATGGTCATTGCACCTGCACACCATAGAAGAATTCAAGCTGGAATACTTTCATGGGGTCAAGACATGGATCAACAACACAATCCTTTTCAATGTAATTTAGGTTATCAAGTATCTTTATCTGGAAAAGGAGAGTGGAATAAAAAAGCTGATTATGTCGGTAAAGCTGCATTAGAAAAAATGGGTAAAGAACTTAAGGATGGAAAAAAACCGTACAAGTTACAATTAGTTGGTTTCGAACTTGGAGGAAAACCAATTGAGGACTATGCACCAGATTTTTGGTTAATTTCAGGTGCAAATGGGGGTGATCCAATAGGTTTTGTAACTTCTCCTTGGTACCATCCTGAGAAAAAAACAAACATTGCAATGGGATATGTTCCTTTTGATGGAACATTAAATGCAAATGGATTTCCCAAAGGAAAAGTTGGAACAAAATATAAAGTGCATTTGCCTGAAAAATACTCTGATTCTCCAGGTAAGCCT
>CACKMG010000040.1 GCA_902601235.1 uncultured Pelagibacteraceae bacterium | reverse complement strand
GAGAAATGGAAAAAATTGAAATACTTGATGAAATTTTAAAAGAAGACAAATTTATAATTGAAGATTTGATAGTTGCAGCTCATAACAATGCTAAAGCACAGTTAAAAATAAAAACCTCAGAGGAGATTTCGAAAACAACTGGTGCATTTGGAATTCCAGGATTTAAGTGGCCACTATAAGTTATGCAAAATATTAATGAAATTGAGGATTTAATAAAACTAATTTCTAAATTTCCTGGACTTGGTCCAAAATCTGCAAAGCGTATAGTTCTTAAGTTAATTAATAATAAAGATGAACTAGTAAAACCACTAGTAAATACTCTCGCACAAGTCTATAAAAATGTTGTCAGATGTAAATCATGTGGATCATTAAAATCTAATTCTGATGGTTGTCTAAATTGTGAAAATACTAAAGATAAATTTAATAAAATTTGTGTAGTTGAAGATATAGCAGACCAATGGTCTATTGAAAATTCAAATATATTTAAAGGTTATTTTCATATTTTGGGTGGTACTATTTCTTCTGTTGGTCAAAGAAAAGAGGATTTATTGATAAGTTCCTTAGTTGAAAGAGTAAACAAAGAAAAAATTGATGAGGTAATTTTAGCAACTAGTGCAACAGTTGAAGGTCAAACGACCGCATTTTATATTCAAGACAGTTTGAGAAACTGTAAAGTAAAAGTTACAAAGTTAGCTCAAGGACTTCCTGTTGGAGGAGAAATAGAGAGTTTAGATGATGGAACTTTATTCTCAGCTTTTAAGAATAGAGCAAAACTGAATTCAAATTTAACTTGATTTTTTTTCTAGCCTATTGAAGTGCAAAAGAGGTTCCGTATATCCTGATGGTTGTTCTTTTCCTTTAAAGATTAGATCACAAGCAGTTTTAAAAGCTATTGAATTATCAAAATTATCGCTCATTTTTAAATATTTTTTATCATTTTTGTTTTGTTTATCTACAATTTTAGCCATTTGTTTCATTATTTCCATAACTTGGATTTTTGTAGTAATCCCATGATGTAACCAATTGGCGATGTGTTGAGATGAAATTCTAAGTGTTGCTCGATCCTCCATAAGAAAAGTATTACTGATGTCAGGAACTTTTGAACAACCAACACCTTGATCAATCCATCTTACAACATACCCTAACAAGGTCTGAGCAGAATTTGAAATTTCTGAATTTATTTCATCTACTGACCAATTAGGTCTATTTGCAATAGGAATAGTCAAAAGATCGTCTAAATTTGCAGAAGATCTTGATGCTAATTTTTTTTGCACTTCAAAAACGTCTTCTTGATGATAATGTAAAGCATGCAATGATGCGGCTGTGGGAGAAGGGACCCATGCACAATTTGCTCCAGCTTTTAAATGTCCTATTTTTTCTTTTAACATTTTTTTCATTTCATCAGGGGCAGCCCACATTCCTTTACCAATTTGGGCTTTACCGGAAAAACCACACTTTAAACCTAAATCAACGTTATTATTTTCATACGCACTAATCCATGTAGATGATTTCATATCACCTTTTTTGATCATAGGGCCAGCTTCCATAGAGGTATGCATTTCATCACCTGTACGGTCGAGAAAACCTGTATTTATAAAGAATACTCTATTTTTTAAAGCTCTAATACATTCTTTAAGATTAGCAGATGTTCTTCTTTCTTCATCCATAATACCACATTTTATGACGTATTTATTTAATCCTAAAATTTCTTCTACTCTTGAAAAAATTAGGTTAGTAAAAGCACATTCATCTGGTCCATGCATCTTTGGTTTTACAATATAGATTGATCCTGTTCTTGAATTTTTTTTTTTATTAAAATCATGTAATGCAGCAGCTGTAGTTATGAAAGCATCCATGATACCTTCTGGAACTTCACTTCCATCTTTCAAAAGAATTGAAGAGTTTGTCATTAAATGTCCAACATTTCTAATTAACAACAAACTTCTTCCATGAAGTTTCAAACCCTTGCCATCTTTTGAGATATAACTTCTGTCAGGATTTAATTTTCTTTCTAGGTTTTTACCATTCTTTTCAAATTGAATTTTTAAATTACCTTTCATCAATCCCAACCAATTTCTGTAACAAACAATTTTATCTTCAGCATCTACTGCAGCGACACTATCCTCATTATCACAAATAGTTGAAATTGCGGACTCAGCTATCACATCACTAATACCCGCAATATCGTGTGCAGCGCTGAATGCTCTGGGGTTAATGATTATTTCGAAGTGAAGATTATTATTTTTAAGTATTATTGCCTCAGGTTTATTTTCATCACCTCTATGACCAATAAATTTATAAGTTTCTTTAAGTTTATATTCATAATTATCTTTTAAAATAATTAATTCTTTATTTTTAACTTTTAAACCAGCAATATTTTTCCAACTAGTTCCTTCGATTGGTATCGTCTTATCAAAAAATTCTCTAACATATTTTATTACTTCTTGACCTCGATTAGGATCATATCTCTCACTTCCACCTTCTTCAGACTCTATGATATCTGTTCCATAAAGACTATCGTATAAACTTACCCAACGTGCATTAGCTGCATTCAAGGCATATCTAGCATTCATAATTGGAACAACTAATTGAGGTCCGGCTATTTTTGCAATTTCTTCATCTACATTACTTGTTTCAATTTTAAAGTCAGGCCCCTCATTTATTAGATATCCAATTTCTTTCAAAAATTTTTTATATTTTTCAATTTCAATTTCATTTCCTTTGTTCTTAATATGCCAATCATCTATTTTTTTTTGCAAATCTTCACGGAATTTTAGTAATTCTTTATTTTTTGGCACAAGTTCATGAACA
>CACKMG010000039.1 GCA_902601235.1 uncultured Pelagibacteraceae bacterium | reverse complement strand
AATTTTATTAAAAAAATTTAATTTAGATTTGGTAAAAAAATTTATTAAAAAACATAATTATATCATGTGTCAAAAGTATTTATCGAAAATTTATAAGGGAGATAAACGAGTTTTTATAATTAACGGTAAGGTAAGAGGGGCAATTTCTAGAATCCCGAAAAAAGGTTCTTTTTTAAGTAATATGAGCAAAGGTGCTAAAGCCATTAATATTAATTTGACAAAAAAAGAAATCAAAATATCTAAAATAATAGGTAAAGAATTAAAAAAAGAAAATATTTTTTTTGCAGGAATTGATTTTATAGATCAAAAATTAAATGGCGATATCAATGTTACATCTCCTACTGGTCTAAAAACTCTCAACGATTTATCAAAAAATAATCTTGCAAAAATATTTTGGGCGGATCTTAAGGCATGAAAAATTTAACTGATCAACAAAAAGGGTTTTTAATGGCTTTTGTAGCAGTTATGTTTATTACCCCAGACTCTTTATTCATAAGGCTCTCGAGTGTTGATACTTGGGGATTAGTTTTTTACAGAGGAATAATCCCATTTTTTACAGTTTTTTTAGGAATGTTGTTAATTTACAAGTTAAGTTTTTTTAAAATTTTATTTACAAGTGGTTACCATGGTCTCTTTTATATTGGGACATTTAGTCTTACAAATATTACTTTTGTTGTTTCAATTCAGAACACAAATGTAGCTAATACACTTGTAATGATTGCTACAGCTCCAATGCTATCTGCTATTCTTGGAGCATTATTCTTAAAAGAACCACCTGATAAAAAAACTTGGATTTCAATAATTATTACTTTTTTTGCGATTATATATATTTTTTTTGACTCACTAAAATTAGGTAATTTTTTCGGTGATATCTTGGGATTTATAACAGCCTTAGGTTTAGCCGTAGGTGCCGTAATCATTAGATCAGCAAAAACAAAAAATTTGGTCCCAGCAGCTGTTGTTGGAAAATTATTTGTTGCTATTTTTGCACTTTTTTTTATCGAAACTTTTGTTCTTGTGGACAAAGATCTTATAATAATTCCTTTGATGTGTATTCTTTGTGTTGCAATTCCATTTGTATTAGTAACTATAGCTCCAAGATTTATACCTGCTGCAGAGGTTAATCTATTTTTTTTATTAGAGACTATAATTGGTCCTATTTGGGTTTGGCTTATAATTAAAGAACAACCAAGTATCGAAACCCTCTATGGTGGAGCTATTATTATAACTACCATAGCTATCCACTCATTTTTAAAGCTTAAAAATTCTTAAGCTTGTCACAATTAAGACTTGATTTAATAATACATCGCGAATAGTTAGGACAATTTTTATGAATAAAGTTTTAAAAAATTCTTGGGCACTATTCTTAGGTATGGGATGTATAATGATGGCATACGGTTTTCAAGGATCCCTTTTAGGTGTTAGAGCTGTCCAAGAAGAATTTAGTTTGACCTCAACAGGCTTTATGATGTCAGGTTACTTTGTTGGCTACTTTGTTGGGGCTGCTACTATTCCAAATATAATTTCAAGAGTTGGTCATATAAGAGTATTTGCTGCTTTTGCGTCATTAGCATCTTTGGTAATTTTAATGCATTCAATTTTAGTAAATCCATTTATTTGGTTTTTATTAAGAGTTTTGACTGGAATAAGCATGGTTTGTATTTATACAGTTGCAGAAAGTTGGTTAAACGACAGATCAAGTAATAAAAATAGAGGCAGTGTATTATCGATATACATGGTAATACTTTATGGAGCTTTGGGTATTGGTATGTTCTTACTAAATTTTAGTAGCCCTAAAAATTTTCAACCTTTTATTTTAGTTTCGGTAATTACTTCATTAGCATTAATACCAATATTATTAACTAAGAAAAAACCACCTACTTTTAAAAGTATCAAAGCTATGAAACTTAAAGAACTTTATGAAGCTTCCCCTTTTGGTATGGTAAGTTCTCTTTTTTATGGAACTATTCAGTCAGCTTTATTTACATTACTAGCAGTTTATGCAACTTCAATGAATTTTTCTATACTAGAAATATCTATAGTAACTTTTTTACTTGCGATTTCAGGAGCTATAGCTCAGTTTCCAATTGGAAAAATATCTGACATGTATGATAGAAGAAAAGTAATAGTTTATAGTACATTTGGTGCAGCAATATTTTCAATCTTTGCAATATTGGTGTCTAGACAAATGTATTTACCTGAGGGTCTTGCAACTAGCAAAACATGGTTTTATATTTTTTTTATATTGTTCTCTTTTTGTAGTTTGCCAATGTTTTCATTAATCTTAGCTCATACGAACGATTATATATCAAAAGATAGATTCGTGGCTGCAGGCGCAGGACTTCAATTTGCTTTTGGTTTAGGTGCAATGAGTGGACCTTTTTTATGTTCAATATTTATGGACCTAGTTGGTTCAAATGGATTTTTTATATTTTTATTTTTCTTTCATTCAATTATTGGTTTTTTTGGAATTTATAGAATGAAAGTAAGAAAAACGGTCGATAATCCTGACTCTCAATTTGTGGCTATGCCTCAAACAATTACGCCTGCAGGAATAGAATTAAACCCAACAACGGAACATATTGAAGAGCCCTATTCAGATAAAGTTAAAGAAATTCTAGAGAGAAAAGGAGTAAAGTACAAAAAAAATGAGGCTTAGATTTAATTTAAATTTTCTATATGCTTAGACATTAAAGATAGAACTTTTTTTTTTGATAGTTTGTCAGTTTTTATTAGAATTGCATCATTAACTTTTACGAGTGGACTATTTTTTCTAGATTTATCTATTTTTGTTCTATTTTTAATAGATCTTTTAACTTCTTTTAAAGGTATTTTTTTTTTTAAATCTAACCACCTTCTATAGCTTGCAATATCTAAATTGCATTTAAAATAAAATGCTAAATCATATTTTGGTTTTTTAGCCA
>CACKMG010000038.1 GCA_902601235.1 uncultured Pelagibacteraceae bacterium | reverse complement strand
CCAGTAGCAATATCTCCCATCGCCATTAATGCTGCGATATCAATTTTTTCCTCTGGTGCCTGTGAAGTAGATTGCGTGCTAGCGACAACTGCTTTATCTAATTTTACACTGTAACCAGGTTTTTTGGGTTTCTCAACATAGAATATTATATCTGAAAGCTTTCCAATACCTATTATTAGAAGAGCAACCAGAAGTACAGCAGCAACTATTTTGTTAATCTCAAAAGAATCCATTTTATTTAAAAATTATTGAACATATAACATTATAAATAAAAAATTGCTTATATATTTTATTGTACAACTTTGCCTCTGTTTATATTGTAGTAATTAATAAAAAAGGCCAATGAAAACATTAGTTATAATTCCTTCAAGGTTATCAGCTACAAGATTGCCTGGTAAGCCATTATTAAAAATTGATGGCATTTCAATGATTTCTCGTGTTTTTAAAAAAGCTGAAGAAGCAAATATTGGGGAAGTTATAGTTGCGACAGAGGATCAGGAAATAATTGATGATGTAAAACAAAATGGTGGCCAAGCAATCTTAACTAAAAAAAATCATAAAACTGGGACAGATAGAATTTATGAAGCTTTACAAAAACTAAATAGTGCAAATATTGATTTTATAATGAATCTTCAAGGAGATGAACCACTAATGAACATAGATGATATTAGAAATTTAAATGATAAAATGAAAAAAAATCAATCGTATTTAGGAACTTTAGCCTCAAAAATTAAAAACAAAAATCTATATGGGAATAAAAATATTGTTAAAGTGTCAACAAAAGAAAAGTTAGATAATTTAAATTTTCCAGAGGCAATAAATTTTATGAGAGAAACTATTGAAAAGAGTGAAAATATCTATCATCATCTGGGTATATATTGTTATCAAAAGGAAACACTTGAAAATTTTGTTTCTTTTAATCAATCCTCTAATGAATTAAAAAATAAATTAGAGCAACTCAGAGCATTAGATAATGATATAAAAATCAATGTAGCTCTTGCTAAAACATCACCAATAGGAGTTGATACAGAAGAGGATTTTCTAGCTATAAAAAAAATTATGGAATATAAATCGTAATGAGTAAAATTTATTTCCAAGGAACCTATGGTGCATATTCACATTTAGCTGCTTTATCTATTGATTCCAAAGCAGAAGTTATACCTTGCAAAACTTTTGCTGAATGTTTCTCTAAAGCATCTAAAGACCCCAGTTCCAAGATAATAATACCTGAGTCTAATAGAATAACAGGAAATATTGGAATAGAATATTTAATATTTCAATATAGACTTAATATTTATTCTGAATATTTTCAAAAAATTGAGCATAATTTGCTAGCTATACCAGGTACAAAAATATCAGAAATTAAAAACGTATACTCTCATGCTCAAGCATTATCACAATGTTCCAGCTTTATAAAGTCAAGAAATTTTGTTGAACATGTAAGTGCTGATACAGCAGGTTCAGCAGAAATGGTTTCAAAAAATAAAAATAAAAAAGATGCTGCCATAGCGTCTACTTTAAGTGCCAAAACTTATGGATTAGAAATTATCGAAAAAAATATTGAGAATGAACAAGGAAATCTTACAAGGTTTTTAATAATGGGAAAAAACATTTCTCAGCCAGAATTCGGTAATAAAAAATATATCACTTCTTTTTTGTTTAAACTAAAAAGTAAACCTGCAGCTCTTTATCAATCACTAGGTGGATTTGCTATTAATGGAGTTAATTTAACAAAATTGCAAAGCTATCCTGAAAAAAATTCTTTTGACTCATACTTTTTTCTTTGTGATTTAGATGGCCACATTGAAGATAGTAAAGTTCAAAAATCTTTAGAAGAATTAGGATTGCATTGTGAAGATTTTCACGTCCTAGGTGTTTTTGAAGCTGATAAAATAAGAGAAAAATAAGTTTTAATCTTTTGTTGTGGATTAGAAATTATTACTGCTATAATAGTTTTGGAGGCTAGGGCGTTTACTGCATGAACCCGATCAGATCCTAACGGAAGCAATCGTAATGACAGTTTTACGGGTCTAGTCTCCTAAGGAAAAATAAATGGATAAAAATAGTAAAGTTTTAGCACTTAAGTATAGACCGCAGAACTTTGAGGATTTAATTGGTCAAGAAGTAACCTCAGAAACCATTATAAATTCAATCAAAGAAAATAAAATTCCAAATGCATATCTTTTTACAGGCATAAGGGGCATAGGTAAAACTACAATAGCAAGAATTATAGCAAAATCTCTTAATTGTAAAAATGGAATAGAAAATTTATGTAAAAAAAATTATTGTGATAACTGTGTTGCAATATCGAATTCAAGTCACATTGATGTTCTAGAGATGGATGCGGCTAGCAAAACAGGTGTAGATGATGTCAGAGATTTGATTGAGTTTTCACGATATGGTCCAACTTCATCTAAATATAAAATATTTATTATTGATGAAGTTCACATGTTAAGCAAGCAAGCTTTTAATGCTTTGCTTAAGACATTAGAGGAACCTCCAGAATATTTAAAATTTATCTTTGCAACCACAGAAATTAAGAAAATTCCTGTAACTGTGATATCTAGATGTCAAAGATATGATTTGTCTAGAATCAAATCATTAGAATTATTCAATTTCATAAAGAAAATAAAGGATAAAGAAAATGGTAAAGTGTCTAATGACGCCCTTAAGTTAATTGTAAAGATTTCAGAAGGTTCTGTTAGAGACGCATTGTCATTATTAGATAGAGCTTTATTAAGTTTAGAAAAAAACAAAGAGCTTAGTCTAAAAGAGGCTCAAAAAATATTTGGATTTTTTGACAAGTCACAATTAATAGATATTTTTAAATTGATATTACAAGGAGAAGAAAAAAAAGTTATTGAAGTTTATAGAAATATCTATGATCAAGGTGTTGAAGCAAAAGTTTTTATAAATGATTTCTTAGAATTGATTTACTATTTTAAAAATATCGACTTATTAACATATG
>CACKMG010000037.1 GCA_902601235.1 uncultured Pelagibacteraceae bacterium | reverse complement strand
AGAAAAAAAGAAAAGAAAAAGTATTGAAATTAATCAAACAAGAGGAAGAAAAACAAAAAGAGATGGAATATATTAAAATTAAAGAATGGGAAGAGAAATTTGATAGAGAACAAAAAATGAGAGAACAAAAAGAAAATTTGAGAGAACAAAGATTGAGGCAAAAAGAATTAGAGAGACTAAAGTCTTTTGAACAAGATACAAAACCGATAGATGAAAAGTTATCATCAGGCCTAGAAAATTTTGAAATAGATAAAACTCAAAAAAACTAAACTATTTAAAAATTTCTATTTTATCTCCAACACTAATTTTTGATGAAGTTAGAATTCTACATCTAATTCCACCTCGTTTAAGGAATTCTTTTAATATATTCTCTTGATTTAACATTTGAGTAAGATGTTTGCATGGTCTACATAAATCTACTCCCTCGACTTCTACCTCTCCTATCAAAAATTTTTTACCTATAAGATTATTAAGTTCTATTTTTTTTGTAACTATATTTCTTCTAAAATCTATATGTGGAATATTTAAACCATACTTTGTATTATAATAATCTATATTTTCTGACTCTATTAAAGAAAGTTGGCAGTATGGATCGTTAAAATCGCTAAAATGTCTATCACCAACAATACCTTTATCAGCTTTTACCTCAATTGAAGATACTTCAATAATTTTTTTATTATTATTTTTAGTTATTCCAAGTTTATATACATTTGACATAATTTACTAAATTTTAATAACATTATATTATTTCTAAATAAATGAATAAAGAAAATGCACAAAAACTTTGGAAAATCATTCAAGAAGCTGGTGATTATTTAAAAGGTCAATTGCCTGAACATCCAAATCATCCTAAAGGAAGAAATCCTTACGCTCATGTAGCACTATGCGTAAAAGATAAGTTCAAATCGAGTTATAAAGATATATCTGATGAAAAATTCGATGAAGTAATAAGATATATTGACTTTTTGAAAAGAAATCCAAATTAATTTATTGTTTTGGAAAATAATCCTTAAGATCTCCTTCTCGATATACATCTGCAGTGCAACAATGAAGTCCTCCACCAAATGCGTAAGCATCTCTTAACTCAACAGGAACAACTTCCATTCCTAACTTATCAAGTTGTTCGGCCTGATACTTTTCACTTTTTTCGACACAAACTGTTTTGGGATCCAAAACCAAAACGTTCATTGAAAGCCAGACTGAAGAGTAACAAAGTGGTGGTGGCTCATTATGTGCTGGTTGTGCTGCATCAATTATCTCCCAACCATTATTCTCAAATAGTTTTCTCTGAGCTTTTGGTAATCTTCTTTGAGGATTATTTATAATCAAACCTTCCTTAATTGGTGTAAATGTAGCATCAATATGAATTGGATATGGATCTCCTGGAAAATTAACAGCGTGTACTCTATGATCTTTATAATGTCTTTTTAACCAATCTATACCTTTTAAATTTGTGGTAAAACCATGTTGTACAACCAAATCTTTTCCAAATCTTAATACATCTGCAGCGTCAAATAATGGTTCCTCTTCAGTAGTTACAAAAAATTTATCTTCTGTCCATTTAAGTCTTTTTTGAATTCCAATTTTATCTGACAAATAATCTTTTCTATAATCGGCATCTGTAAGTCTTGGTTTTGGTGCCGATTCATGTCTCATGTTACTATCGCTATTATAATAATCTTTTAAAAGAGTCCGGTAACACAAATATTCAAACCATCTACATCTATAGCTCATTGTTGCCTCTAAAATTTCGTTTCCCACAGTTAGCAAAACATCTCTTGGGGGCATACATCCAAACATTGTTTCAGCCTCCCAATCTGGAGTTGATGTTTTTTGATTAAAATTTATTGGTTCAGGTCTATCCACTTTTATTCCTCTCTTTTCTAAAATATTGGAAAAATCGTTTAAAAGCTGATTAGCCTTATCAACGGTATCTTTTGTTCTCGGACCAAATTTTCCTCTCATATCAGAATCCTCAGGAACCTTTGCGTCAAGAGCAGGTTCTGGTGCTGGAATACAAGTTCCATCCGCTCTACCAACTATTACATGTTTGAGTGGATCCCACTCATTCCAACTATTAACAATAGTTTGTTTTTTACTCATTTTAATACTTAATCACATTATACTCCGGTCCAAATGGAAATTTAGTAATATTTTCTGCTCCATTTTTACCAACAATCAAAATATCGTGTTCTCTATATCCACCTGAACCTGGCTTTCCCTTAGGAATTAAAATCATTGGTTCCATTGAAATAACCATATTTTCCTCCAATACAGTATCTATATCCTCTCTTAATTCTAAGCCTGCTTCCCTACCATAAAAATGTGAAAGCAATCCAAAAGAATGACCATAACCAAATGTTCGATATTGCAAATATCCTAATTCTGCAAATAATTCATTTAATTCATTACAGATATCTGAACACTTTACTCCAGGTTTAATAAGTTCTAATCCTCTTTTATGAACCTTAACATTTGCTTCCCAAGCTTTTAAAGATTCTTCATCAACTGAGTCAAAAAACAATGTTCTTTCTAGAGCAGTATAATATCCTGAAATCATTGATTAAAAAGGGATTTAAAATTAAAGGTCCATTTGCAGCAGATACTATCTTTTTAAAACAAAATAGATTGAATTATGATGTAATTATTGGAATGTATCATGATCAAGTGCTTACACCAATTAAAACAATCAATGAATATAATGCGGTAAATATAACATTAGGTTTACCTTTTTATAGATTATCACCAGATCACGGACCAAATAAAAAAATGTTAAACAAAAATTTATCGAACCCTTTAAGCTTAATACAATCAATCAAATTTTTAGATAAAAGGTGATTAAAGCCAAAAAAAGTTTAGGTCAAAATTTCTTAATAGATAAAAATATTATCAATAAGATTGTTAATACAATTGATATTAAAGATAAATATATTCTTGAAATAGGGCCAGGCACTGGAAATTTAACATCATCATTATTAGAAAAA
>CACKMG010000036.1 GCA_902601235.1 uncultured Pelagibacteraceae bacterium | reverse complement strand
TATTGTTGCAACCATAAGAGCTCTTAAAATGCATGGTGGCGTATTAAAAGATGAATTAAAAAACGAAAATGTAAAAGCTTTAAAGAAAGGTCTAGTTAATCTAGAGAGACATATAAATAATACGCGAAAATTTGGATTGCCAGTTACGATTGCAGTAAATCACTTCATTACAGACTCGGATAAAGAAATGAAAACATTATTAGATTTTTGTAAAACACAAGGTGTGAAAGCCTCTAAATGCACTCATTGGTCTAACGGAAGCGATGGGACAGTAGAGCTTGCAAAAAATGTTGTAGCTATTTGTGAAGATAATCAAGATACATTTAAATATTTATACGAAGACAAATTACAATTATTTAAAAAGATAGAAAAAATTGCTCAAGAAATTTACCACGCAAGTGAAGTGGTAGCTGATACAAAGGTAAGACAACAATTAAAGGATTTTGAAGAAAAAGGTTACGGTAATCTTCCAGTTTGTATTGCAAAAACTCAATATAGTTTTTCAACAGATCCAAACCTGAAAGGTGCACCAACTGGTCATGTATTACCAGTGAGGGAAGTTAGATTGTCATCTGGTGCAGAATTTATTGTTGTTGTTTGCGGAGAGATAATGACTATGCCCGGATTACCTAGAGTTCCAGCAGCTGACTCTATAAAATTGAATGATAAAGGTGAAATTGAAGGGTTGTTCTAAACTTTAATTTTAAGTTTTTTATTACCTTGAATAGTCTTTATTAAATTAACCATCAAAGGTATCTTCTGTTTATCTATTTTTTTAAGAACAAATGGCGCAATCTCTCTCGCTAATTGCTCTCCCTCTACAGTATCGTTTGGCATAAACTTTTTTTTTGCAGTTTTAAATGTATACCCCATACCCAGAAAGCTTCCCATTTTACTATTTCTTCCACCTGCAGCACTAACATAAAGGTCTCCTGTTCCAGCAAGTCCTAAAACAGTTTCTTCTTTACCTTTAAAATATTTTGTTAAGTATTTCATTTCTATTATTGATTTCTGAAATAAATTAGATGAAGCATTCAAACTTTGACCAGCACCAATTATCATTGAATATATATTTTTTATAGCTGAACAAATTTCCACCCCAATAACATCTTTTGAAAATTCTGTAATATAATATTTAGTTGAAATTCTTTTTCCAATTTTTTTTGCAAAATTTATACTCCTATTAGCTATAACTACGCTCGTTTTATTTTTTCTAGCTAATTCTTTTGCTAAACAAGGACCTTTTAAAACTGATACATTATTAACTCCGGAATTTCTTTTTAAATTTTCTGATATTGTTAAAATCTTTTTACTTTTAGATAAATATTTTAGTCCCTTAGTAAGTACTAAAACAGGCGTTTTTATTTTTTTATCTTTTAGTTTTTTACCAATAAAATCAATACCTGGTAAACTTAAAGCAATCACTAACAGGTCAAATTTTTCTTTTAATAGATTACTTGAAAATTTTCTAAATCTTAATTTTCTAGGCAGTTTAATCTTTAATGCTGAATGAAACTTTCTTTTTGACGATAAATCTCTAATAAATCTTTTAGAATAAGGTTCAGTAATTGTAACATCATTTTTATTTTCTAGACATGGGATCGTAAATGCTGATCCCATTGCACCGCCACCAATTACTAAAATTTTTTTCATAATATTAGCTTAAAATTTACATGTTTAATACAACACATACGAGAGAAAGTAATCTCAAATAATCTTAATTATTATTAAATAATTTATTTTAAATTTCCATATTTTGTTAGTAAAATAAATTTACAAATTTATATTTAATTACTAATGACAAAAGTAGCAATTATAGGAGCTGGACCATGCGGATTATCAATGCTCAGAGCATTTGAATTAGCAGAGAAAAATGGTGAAAAGATCCCTGAAATAGTTTGTTTTGAGAAACAAGAGAATTGGGGAGGATTGTGGAACTATAATTGGAGGACTGGTTCTGATCAATATGGAGATCCCGTTCATAATAGTATGTACAGATATCTTTGGTCCAATGGACCAAAAGAATGTTTAGAATTTGCAGATTATTCGTTTGATGAACATTTTGGAAAACCTATACCATCTTTTCCTCCAAGAGCAGTTCTATATGACTACATAGTTGGAAGAATAAACAAAGGAAAAATGAAAAATAAAATCAAATTCAATACTAGGGTGGTAAATACAATTTATAGAAATGATAAATTCGAAGTTAGTTACCAAGATAAAGTTAATGACAAAGTATTAAAAGACAATTTTGATTTCGTGGTAGTTTCCACTGGACATTTTTCAGTTCCCTATATCCCAGAATATGAAGGAATGAATTCTTTTCCTGGAAGAATTATGCACTCTCATGATTTTAGAGATGCAGAGGAATTTAGAAATAAAAATGTAATTGTTTTAGGAAGTAGTTATTCTGCTGAAGATGTTGCGCTCCAATGTAATAAATATGGAGCGAAAAGTGTAACTATTGGGTACAGGCATAATCCAATGGGATTTAAATGGCCAAAAGGAATGAAAGAAGTTCATTACCTAGATAGATTAGAGGGTAAAAAAGCAATTTTTAAAGATGGTACAGAACAAGAAGCAGATGTTGTAATTTTATGCACTGGTTATCTCCATCATTTTCCTTTTTTAGAGGAAAATTTACAATTAAAAACTAGAAACAGACTTTATCCACCAAAACTATACAAAGGTGTTGTTTGGCAAGATAATCACAAACTTTTATACCTTGGTATGCAAGATCAATTTCATACATTTAATATGTTTGACTGTCAGGCTTGGTATGCAAGGGATGTAATAATGAATAAGATTAAAATTCCAAATGATAAAGAAATTGAGAGTGATATTAATAAATGGGTTGCTATGGAAGAAAAATTAGAAAATCCAGATCAAATGATCGATTTTCAAACTGAGTATACAAAAGAGCTTCATGAAATGTCAGATTATCCAAAAATAGATTTTGAATTGATAAGAAAACATTTTAAAGAATGG
>CACKMG010000035.1 GCA_902601235.1 uncultured Pelagibacteraceae bacterium | reverse complement strand
TATTTTACCGTCTCTATTAATTAGAATTTTATGAAAATTCCATTTTGGTACAGCAGAATTTCCATAATTTTTTTTTGCCCATTTAAATATTTCATGGCTCTTATCACCTTTTACGTCAGTTATAGTTGATAAAGGAAAAGAAATATTAAAATTGACTTCACAAAATTTTTTTACCTCATCATCATTTGACTGTTCTTGATTAAAAGAATTTGACGGTACTCCTAAAACTATAAGATCTTTTGTTTGATATTTTTCCCATAAATTTTGTAAATCATTATATTGTTTTGTGAAACCACAAAAACTTGCTGTATTTACTAATAATATTACTTTATTTCTGAATTTATCAAAATCAATCATTTCACCATCTATACTTTGAATTTTAAAGTCAAAAAAAACTTTTTCATAGTTTGCTAAGGCTGTACTTTTAAAAAAAATCATTAAGATTATTATTAAACTGAATTTTATTCTTATCATTAATTAGTTTATTTATTTGGTGTGAGTAATATCAAAAAATAACCAAATAAAGTTGATAATAATGACCCAGTCAAAACACCTATTTTAACTCCATCCATATATTGCAGGTTTTCTACAAATGCTAAGTTTCCTACAAATAAACTCATAGTAAAACCTATTCCTGTTAGCACTCCTACACCATAAAAATTATACCAATTAGAATTATTCGGCATTTGAGCAATCTTAAGTTTAATTGAAACATATGAAAAAATAAATACGCCAAGTTGTTTACCTAAAAACAATCCTAGAACAATACCAAGAGGAACCTTATCTAATAAAGAAGATAATGAAAGACCATCTAAAGAAACACCAGCATTGGCGAAGGCAAATAATGGCATTATTCCAAATGCTACGTATGGACTTATTGCATGCTCAACTTTTAATAATAATGAATAATCCTTTTCTTTCTTTCTGTGTGGAATAGTCATAGCTAATAAAACTCCAGCAATTGTGGCATGAATTCCTGAATTATGCGTAAAGTCCCAAAGAAATAGACCAACAAATAAATAAGGTAAGAATTTTTTGATGTTCAACTTATTTAATAATAATAAAAAGATGAAAGCAACCAACATTAAAGATAAATATTTGATGCTTAGATCTCCGGAATAGAACAATGCAATAATAACTATTGCACCTAAATCATCAATTATTGCTAAGGCAGTCAGAAAAACTTTTAATGATAGTGGAACTCTTTTGCCTAAAAGAGAGAGCACTCCTAAAGAAAACGCTATATCAGTAGCTGATGGGATAGCCCATCCAGTTAATGTTTCTGTATCTCCAAAATTAATGAAAACATATATTAAAGCTGGAACAAGCATTCCCCCTACAGCTCCAATAATTGGTAAAAGAGCTTGTTTAATATTTGATAATTCACCCTGGAGGAATTCTCTTTTTATTTCAAGTGTTACAAAGAAAAAAAATATTGCCATTAGAGCATCATTAATCCAATGAATAACAGATAATTTTAATCCAAATTCATTAATTCCTAAAAATAAATATTTGTTTAATGTAGAGAAGTATAAATCAGCAAATTCGGAGTTACTTATATATAAAGCAATTATTGCAGCAAATAATAAAACAAGTCCACTTGCTGCTTCTAGTTTAAAAAACCATTTAAATGGTTTTGATAAATAATTAATCATTGTTAAAATAAATCTCTAATAAATAATTTTATATCTTTTAATATCTCATATAAGTTAAAAAGCCAAATTTCTAAACTTGGGATAAGATTATAAATAGGGCTTTTGAATGTATCTAAAACTAAAATTAAAGCTATAAAAGAAATTATAAATACGATAATCAAAGCTATAAATTTTGCAAAAGTAAAATTTGATTTCGATTTATATTTTACTAATTCTGAACCTTTGGTTGGTGATATTTTTGATGATATTTTTTCTTTTTTTATAGAAGAGTCCGACAAATTTTTCTCAGACTGAACATCTTTATTAAAGATGTCAATATTCTCAAGGTCTTCAATTTCATTTGTTTTTACTTGTTTTTGATCATTTTTTTTGAAAAACCAGACATGACCACAAGCACCGCATTGTATATTTCTTCCATTATCAGGAATTAAAGACGCATCTACCTCAAATTTTTTCTTGTTACAAGGACATGTTATTATCATTGATTAATTATATATCAGATTTATATAAAATTGCCTTCAATTTAACTATCTTTATACTTTGAAAAAATTAATAAGTACTGTATTAGTAAATCACTCGGAGTGTAGCGCAGCCTGGTAGCGCATCTGGTTTGGGACCAGAGGGTCGCAGGTTCGAATCCTGCCACTCCGACCATTTATTATGAAAAAAGCTAAAATATACAAACCAAATAAATCAGCAATGCAATCAGGTTTAGGCAAAACAAATAAATGGATATTGGAATTTGAAGTTGAAGATCCAACTACAAACCCTTTAATGGGTTGGGAAAGTTCCTCAGATACTTATTCTGAATTAAAATTAGAATTTTCAACAAAAGAATTAGCTATTAATTATGCCAAAAAAAAGAAACTAGATTTTGAAGTAATAGAGTCAAAAAAAAGAAAAACTGTAAAAAAATCTTATGCTGATAACTTTTTAAACTAAAATTATGTTTAAATTTTTTACAAATAAAAGATGGCATTTATGGAGTATTGGAGGAACTATACTAATTCTTGCTGCTACTTGGTATCAAGTTCAATTAGATGTTAGAATTAATGAATGGTTTGGTGAGTTTTATGACACTTTGCAAAAAGCTTTAGCTGAACCTGGAGCAGTTACTGAAAAAGAGTTTATTGCATATCTTTTTACTTTTGCAAAAATTGCAGCCATTTATATATTAGTTGTTATATTTAGTGATTATTTTACTAGTCACTGGACTTTTAGATGGAGAACAGCCATGGCAGATTTTTACCATGACAAATGGAATTTTGCTTCATCAATTGAAGGTGCTTCACAAAGAGTTCAAGAAGATACTCTAAAGTTTGCGCGAATAATGGAAGGTTTGGGTGCTGAACTATTAAGAAGTATAATGACATTAATTGCATTTACTCCAATTTTATGGGGATTATCTAAAAGTATAACTGTACTACCTTGGATAGGTGAGGTGAACCACGCATTAGTATGGGTTGCAATAATTTCAGCTTTAGGTGGTACTTTTATTCTTGCAGCTGTAGGAATTAAATTACCTGGTATTGAATATGATATCCAAAAGGAAGAGGCGGCATATAGAAAAGAATTAGTGTTGGGTGAAGATT
>CACKMG010000034.1 GCA_902601235.1 uncultured Pelagibacteraceae bacterium | reverse complement strand
TTGTATTTATTTGGTTGAAAAATACTAAGTTTTGAAAAATTACTCTGTTTATTTTTTTTATTTCCACTTTGTCTTTTTGCCATAATTAATCTTTTACACTTTCCTTAATTTCATTTTCCTCTTTTTTAGAGAAATAATTTGTTGTTAAATCAAATTTTTTTACTTTTACGGTTAAAAATCTAAGTAATTTTTTGTCTAAAGCCTCGTTTTTTTCCAGTTCATTTATGACTTTACCTTTACCCTTTATCTTAAAATGAATGTAGCTACCTTTCTTATTTTTTTTGATTAAATGAGATAAGTTTAGAAGACCCCAGTCTTCAGTTTTAACTACTTCTCCCTCATTTTTAGTAATAATTTTTGAATATTTTTCTGTTAGTTGCTTAAGTTCACCTGGTGAAGTATCTTGTCTAGCTATAATTGTATGTTCGTAAAAATTCATTTAAGTTCTTTTATAAAAAGTGAGGATATACTATTATAATTATTCAATTACAATAGCAAAAAGGTCAAATAAAATAGGTTTTTTTATATGTTTTCAGTAATTTTTCCTGGTCAAGGATCTCAACTTGTTGGAATGGGAAAAGAGTTTTTTGATAAATATAGTTTGGTCAAAAAATTATTTAAAGAAGCTGATGATGTCTTAAAGTTTAATTTGTCAAAACTTGTTTTAGAGGGACCAAAAGATGAATTAAACTTAACTATAAATACTCAACCAGCAATTTTTTTAATTAGTTTTTCTATATTTGAAGTTTTAACCAAAGAACTAAATATTAATCTTAATAAAGCTAAGTATTTTGCTGGACACTCGCTTGGTGAATACTCTGCACTGTCTTCTGCAGGTTATTTGAGTTTTTCTAATACGATTAAACTTTTAAGAACAAGAGGTGATGCTATGCAAAATGCTGTTCCAAAAGGAGAGGGTGGAATGCTTGCAGTTTTAGGATCATCAGTGGAAGTAATTGAAAAAATCTTAAAAGAAAATCAAAATAAGTTTATCGGCCAAATAGCAAATGATAATTCAGAAGGTCAAATTGTAGTAAGTGGAAAAAATAACGATCTTAATAGTTTTAGTGAAATTTTAAAACAGGAAAAAATAAAGAATATTAAACTACTTGTCAGTGCTCCTTTTCATTGCAATTTAATGAGTAAAGCAACTGAAATAATGAAAGCGGAAATAGAAAAATTGCATTTTATGAACGGTAAAAATACTCTAATTTCAAATGTAACGGCTAAAGAAATTTTAGATAAAGATGAATTAAAAAAACTATTAATTGATCAAATAGAAAATAGAGTAAGATGGAGAGAAAGTGTCTTAAAAATGATAAGTAAAGGAGTTGATCATTTCATTGAGATTGGACCGGGAAAAGTCTTGTCAGGATTAGTTAAAAGAATAAATAAAGATGTAAAAATTAATTCAATTAATTATGAGAATGATATAAAAGATTTAAATATATGAGTGATTTAAATAATAAGAATATTATTGTAACAGGTGCTTCTGGAGGCATCGGTAATTCAATAATTGAAAAATTAAATGAAAAAGGTGCAAATATTTTGGCGTCAGGTACTAAGCTTGAAAAGTTGGAGGAATTAAGATCGAAATTTAATAAAATAAAAATTTTAAGATTTGATATTTCACAAATTACAAAAATTGAGGAATTTATCGAAAATGCAACAGATCAATTAGGAGGAAATTTATATTGTATTGTAAATAATGCTGGAGTGACGCAAGATAATTTAGCTATTAGAATGAGCATTGAAGAGTGGAAAAAAGTTATCGATATAAATTTAACTTCAACATTTTTGTTAAGCAAGTATTCTATTAAGAAAATGCTAAAGAGTAAGTCAGGAAAAATTATTAATATTACTTCAGTTGTAGGACATACTGGAAATTTAGGTCAAACAAATTACACAGCGTCTAAGGCAGGAATAATAGCAATGTCAAAAAGCTTAGCTTTAGAATACAGTAAAAAAAATATAAATATAAATTGCATTTCACCAGGCTTTATCAAAACTGCAATGACAGAAAAAATAGATGATAAATTTAAAGACTCAATAATATCAAAAATCCCCTCTGGAAGATTAGGAGAACCAAAAGATATTGCAAATGCTGTTATTTTTTTAGCTTCAGACCAATCAGATTACATTAATGGTGAGACTTTGCACGTTAATGGAGGGATGTATATGGCTTGACAAAATAGTTAATTAAACTATTAACGAATTAAAACAAAAGGATCAAAATGTCAGAAGATGTTTCAAGTAAAGTGAAAAAAATTGTAGCAGATCATTTAGGTATAGACGAAGCAAAAGTAACAGAAGAATCTAGTTTTATTGACGACTTAGGAGCAGATAGTTTAGACACAGTAGAATTGGTGATGGCTTTTGAAGAGGAATTTGGCTCAGAAATATCTGATAGTGAAGCAGAAAAAATTTTAACTGTTGGCGATGCAGTTAAATTCATAGAAGGAAAAGCAAACTAAATTTAAATGCCCACAGACAATGATGGGGTAATGATTATTTTGTCTTCTCCTTCGGGAGCAGGAAAAACAACTTTAGTAAACCTTTTATCAAAGTTAGATAACTTTGAGATCTCAATTTCACATACTACTAGAAAACCAAGATCGAATGAAACACAAGATCAAGATTATTATTTTGTAACAGAGGAAAATTTTAAAAGATTAATTAGAAATGAGGAATTTTTAGAATATGCAAAAGTTTTTAACAATCTTTATGGTACAACAAGAACTCCAGTTATAGATAAGTTAAATAAAGGAAAAAATGTTTTATTTGATATTGATTGGCAGGGTGCTGACCAGATAAAAAATAAAAAACTAGACTATAAATTAATTACTTTTTTTATTTTACCACCAAGCAAAGAAGTCTTATTTGAAAGATTATCCAATCGTCATATGGACGATGTATTAACTGCAGAAAAAAGAATGAATCAATTTAGTCGAGATGTTCTTCATTGGATTAACTATGACTATGTGGTTATAAATGAAAACTTGCAAAGTTGTTATTCAAAAATTTTAAATTTGATTAATGCAGAAATAGAGGGTGGATCAAAAGATTATGACTCTAATTTTATTAGAGCACATGTTGAAAAGTTAATTCTTTAATTTTTCAAATTCAGTTGTTAAATTATAATACGTTTCAAAATTAAGATTATGTGGCCTTAAATTCAGACTAATTTGAAGTTTTCTTAATAATTCTTCATTATTTGGAAACATTTTATTGAATGATTTTTTTATCATTTTACGCCGATGATTAAAAAAGATTCTTGTGATTTTTTCCAGATTTTTCGGATTATTAAACTTAATGAATTTCTTTTTGGGTGAAAAAAATAAAAGAGAACTATCAACTTTTGGTTTTGGAAAAAAACAATTTGGTTTGATATCAGCAATTTTTTTTATCTCTAATCGCCATTTAGCAAGAATTGATAGTCTGCCATAATTAGGTGAGTCAAATTTAGAAATGATTCTATCCGCCACTTCTTTTTGGAACATTAAAATTAAATTACTAAACCAAAGATTTTTGTTACCCAAATTTA
>CACKMG010000033.1 GCA_902601235.1 uncultured Pelagibacteraceae bacterium | reverse complement strand
AGAAATCCTTCTACTGGTGGTGAAATAAATAAAAATTTTTAATAAAGTGCTGTTTCTTTTTTAATATATTTATCTAAATTTTTAGTTAGAGCATTTTCACTTTTAGCAAAAAAATGGTTTGCATCTGGTATTGCTTGAAATTCAACTTTTATTCCTTTTTGTGAACTTAATCTTTTATCAAGCTCATTAATGAATTCTACAGGAACTAACTCATCTTTTTTTCCGTAAAGCATTAATCCTGAAGTAGGACATGGTGATAAAAAAGAGAAATCATATACATTTGGTTGAGGCGAAATAGCAACAAACCTATTTATTTCAGGTCTTCTCATAAGTAATTGCATTGCTATTAAAGAACCAAAGGAAAAACCAGATACCCAACATTGAGAATTGTCAAAGTTTTCTCTTTCTAACCAATCTAATGCAGCTGCTGCGTCCGCAAGTTCTCCCTGACCATCATCGAATTCACCATCACTTTTTCCAACTCCACGAAAATTTACCCTACATACAGAAAAATTGTTTTCCATAAATGTATTAAAAGTTTCAACAACCACTTTATTATTCATTGTTCCACCATATTGCGGATGAGGTTGTAAAACCAAAGCAATTGGTGATGTTGCTTTTTTACTTTTGAAATATTTAGCCTCTAATCTTCCAGCTGGCCCAGGAATAAAAATTTCTATTATTTTATTATCCATAATTGTTAATGATTATTATTCTCAAAAAAAATAATATTTATCATAACTGCGTGACAAAATGATAGTTTTTTTTTAACAATGATACTTGACTATTTTAGTCAGGTTTATATATACCCAAGAAAATATAGTATTATGAAACTAACTTCCAAAGGTAGATATGCAGTAATGGCTTTAGTAGATCTGGCAAGATTTGATAATATTAACCCAGTTTCTCTAAGAGACATTTCTTTAAGACAAGGTATTTCCCTGGACTATTTAGAACAAATTTTTTCTAAATTAAGAAAAAATGAGATAGTTCAAAGTGTTAGAGGTACTCAAGGTGGCTACATTTTAAACAAAAAAGCTAAAGAGATAAAACTTACAAATATTTTTGATGCTGTTGATGAGAAAGTAAAAACTGTGCAATGTAAAAAAGAGTCTAAAAAAGGATGTAATGGAAAATCAACTAAGTGCTTAACCCATAATCTTTGGGATGAATTGGAAAATCATATAAATAATTTTTTTAAAGAAAAAAGTTTAGAGGATTTAGTTAAAGATAATACTGAAAGAAGAATTTAAAATGGATACAAGAGAAAAAGAAATAGCAAATCTTAAAGATTATAAATATGGTTTTACAACAGATATTGAAAACATTAAAGCACCCAAAGGTTTGAACGAGGAAGTAATCAAGTTTATTTCTAAAATAAAAAAAGAGCCACAATGGATGTTAGATTTTAGACTGAAAGCTTTTGACAGATTTAAATTGTTAAAAGAACCTAATTGGCAAAAACCAAAATATCCAAAAATTAATTATCAGGATTTATATTATTATTCCGCTCCTAAAAGTATGAAAGATAAACCAAAAAGTCTTGATGAATTAGATCCAAAACTTTTGGAAACGTATAAAAAACTTGGAATTCCATTACAAGAACAAGCAAGATTAAATGGTATCGCTGTCGATGCAGTATTTGACTCAGTATCAGTTGCAACAACATTTAAGGAAGAGTTAACAAAACAAGGAATAATTTTTTGTTCAATGTCAGAAGCTATTCAAAAGCATCCTGAATTAGTAAAAAAATATTTAGGGACAGTAATTCCAACTACAGATCATTTTTTTGCAACATTAAATTCTGCAGTTTTTACTGATGGATCATTTGTTTATATTCCTGAGGGAGTGAGATGTCCAATGGAGCTTTCAACATATTTTAGAATTAATGCATCTGAAACTGGACAATTTGAAAGAACTCTTATTGTAGCTGATAAAGGAAGCTATGTAAGTTATTTAGAGGGATGTACAGCACCAATGAGGGATGAAAATCAATTACACGCAGCAAATGTTGAATTGATAGCATTAGATGATGCAGAAATAAAATATTCAACTGTTCAAAATTGGTACCCAGGGGATGAGAATGGAAAAGGTGGAATTTATAATTTTGTAACTAAAAGGGGCCTTTGCAAAGGAAAAAATTCTAAAATTTCTTGGACTCAAGTTGAAACTGGTTCGGCTATAACCTGGAAATATCCAAGTTGTATATTAAAGGGGGATAATTCAATCGGCGAGTTTTATTCAATAGCTATTACCAATAATCATCAAAAAGCAGATACTGGAACAAAAATGATTCACTTAGGTAAAAATACTAAAAGTAAAATAATTTCAAAAGGTATAAGTGCTGGATTTTCTGATATGACCTATAGAGGTTTAGTAGATATCAACTCAAAAGCAAAAAATTCTAGTAATTATACACAGTGTGATTCACTATTGATGGGAAATAAATGTGGAGCACATACAGTTCCATATATCAAAAATAAAAATTTAGACTCCAATATAGCTCATGAGGCTACGACTTCTAAAATTAGCGAAGAGCAATTACATTATTGCCAACAAAGAGGTTTGAACGCAGAGGAAGCTGTTGGATTGATTGTTAATGGATTTTGTAAAGAAGTACTTCAACAATTACCAATGGAGTTTGCAGTCGAAGCTCAGAAACTGGTTGGTATCAGCCTTGAAGGGAGCGTAGGTTAATGCTTAAAATTAATAATTTAAATGCAAATGTTGAAAATAAATCAATTTTGAAGGGATTTTCTTTAGATATCAATCCTGGTGAGGTGCATGCAATTATGGGTCCTAATGGATCTGGAAAAAGTACACTATCCAATATTTTGTCTGGTAAGAAGGGATATGAAGTTTCAGGTGAAATTTTATTTGAAAATAAAAACTTATTTGATCTTGAGACAGAGGAAAGAGCACATAAAGGTATATTTTTAGCTTTTCAATATCCACTAGAAATTCCAGGAGTTAATACAAATATTTTTTTAAAAACATCATTAAATGCAGTTAGAAAAGCTCGAGGTGAAAAAGAGTTGGATGCTATTGAGTTTTTAAAACTTGTTAAAGAAAAAGCAAAAGAACTAAAATTTGATGAAGAAAAATTAAATAGACAGTTAAATGTTGGGTTTTCTGGTGGTGAAAAGAAAAAAAATGAAATTTTACAAATGTCAATGTTGGCACCTAAATTATCTATTTTGGACGAAACAGACTCTGGCTTAGATATTGATGCCTTAAAAATTGTTGCTGATGGTGTCAATACTCTTAGAAACAAAAATAATTCTTTTTTAATAATTACACATTATCAAAGATTACTAGATTATATTAAGCCAGATTTTGTACATGTTTTAATGAATGGAAAAATAATAAAATCTGGTGGACCAGAACTTGCATTAGAGCTGGAAAAAAAAGGGTATGAAAGTTTTAATTAAATGACAGAACAAATACAAATAGATTTTGATAAAATAACTGAATCATCAGTTTTTTCTAAAAAAGATATAGAATTTAGAAGAAAGTATTTGAAAAAATTTATACAGAGAGGTTTTCCAAACAGAAAACAGGAAGATTGGAAGTTTTTAGACATTAATCA
>CACKMG010000032.1 GCA_902601235.1 uncultured Pelagibacteraceae bacterium | reverse complement strand
AACTTCTCAAAAAATGGGGAATTAATAAAGAAAAAAAAATTATATTAATGCCAGGCAGACTAACATCTTGGAAAGGTCAAGAGTTATTTATAGAGGCAATTAAGTTGGTTCAAGTTGATTTAGGTTACGAGGCGTTCCATGCTGTGATATTAGGTAGCGAACAAGGCAGAGATTCATATAAAAAAAAACTTATTCATTTAACGGAAAAGCATCAATTGAATAATCAAATTAGATTTATTGGGCACTGCAAAGATATGGCATTAGCGTATAAAGTTTCTGATATTGTTGTTTCTGCTTCAATAGAACCAGAGGCATTTGGCAGAGTCGCAGTGGAAGCACAGTCCATGGAAAAATTAATAATTGCTAGTAACATTGGTGGTTCAAATGAAACAATCTTAGATGGAAAAACAGGTATTTTATTCCAGTCTGGTGACCCAAAATCACTAAGTAAAAAAATTATTCAAGCCATTACTATGGACGATTCATCAATCAAATCAATTGGTAAAGAGGGTAGAAAAAACGTAATAAAAAAATTTAATGTTGAAAAAATGTGTTTTTCTACTTATTCAGAGTATAAAAGATTACTAAATTAAATGCCTAATATTACATTACCAGATGGAAACAATCTAAATTTTCCAAAAAAAGTTACTGGATTAGAAGTAGCTGAAAAAATTAGTAAATCATTAGCTAAACAAGCGATGGTTATTAGTGTTGATGGGATATTAAAAGATTTAGATTTTGTGATTGAAAAAGACTGTTCAGTAAAAATCTTCACTTCAAAAAACATAGAAGGACTTGAAACAATTAGACATGATACTGCGCATATTTTGGCAATGGCAGTTCAAGAGTTGTTTCCAGGAACTCAAGTTACAATTGGTCCAGTTATAGAAAATGGTTTTTATTATGATTTTGCAAGAAAAGAACCATTCACTGAAGATGATTTAAAAAAGATCGAAGAAAAAATGAGAGAAATAGTAGATCGGGATGAAAAAACTAAAAGAGAGGTTTGGTCTAGAGATAAAGCTATTGAACACTTTAAAAAAAAGGGGGAATTTTATAAAGCTGAGTTGATAGAAAGTATACCAAAAGGTGAGGAGGTATCTATTTACTTCCACGGAGAATGGCATGATTTATGTAGAGGACCACACTTATCTTCAACAGGAAAAATTGGAAAATTTTTTAAATTAACAAAAGTTTCTGGCGCTTACTGGAGAGGTGATTCAAATAATGAGATGCTTCAAAGAATTTATGGAACAAGCTGGGCAAGTCAAAAAGATTTAGATATTCATTTAGAGAGAATTGAAGAAGCAGCAAAAAGAGATCATAGAAAACTAGGTAAAGAAATGGACTTGTTTCACTTTAGAGAAGAAAGTCCAGGATCAGTTTTTTGGCATGAGAAGGGCTGGGCCTTGTTTCAAAAATTGATTAATTATATGAGAATGAAACAAGATATTGCAGGTTATAAAGAAATAAACACTCCAGAAGTTTTAGATAGAAGTTTATGGGAAAAATCAGGGCATTGGGAAAAGTTTGGTGCAAATATGTACACATCAAAGACACCAGATGAAAAAATATTTGCAATTAAACCAATGAATTGTCCAGGTTGTGTAGAAGTATTTAACCAAGGTCTTAAAAGTTATAAGGATTTACCACTTAAAATGTCTGAGTTTGGAAAAGTTCATCGATATGAACCTTCTGGTGCACTTCATGGACTTTTAAGAGTAAGAGCTTTTACACAAGATGATGCGCACATATTTTGTACTGAAGATCAAATAACAGAGGAATGTTTAATTGTAACTAATCTTATTTTAGAAATTTACAAAGATCTTGGTTTTGAAAATGTAATTCTAAAATACTCTGACAGACCAGATTTGAGAGTAGGTGACGATATCGTTTGGGATAAATCAGAAGCTGCACTACTTAAGGCAGTAAAAGCAACAAATTTACAATATACAATAAATAAAGGCGAAGGTGCATTTTATGGACCAAAAATTGAGTTTGTTTTGAGAGATGCAATAGGAAGAGATTGGCAGTGTGGAACTTTGCAGGTTGATTTTAACTTGCCCGGTAGATTAGGTGCTTCTTATGTTGATAAAGATGGAGCAAAAAAAGTTCCAGTGATGTTACATAGAGCACTGTTTGGTTCTCTTGAGAGATTCATTGGAATATTAATTGAAAACTATGCAGGTAAATTTCCATTTTGGATTTCCCCATTACAAACAGTTGTTATTCCAATTTCAGATGATTTTAATGATTATGCAATAAAAGTATCTGATCAATTAAAACAAGCTGGTATAAGTTCAATTGTCGATTTAAAAAATCAGAATTTAAATTATAAAATTAGAGATCATTCACTTGCAAAAGTACCTCTTTTGCTAATTTGTGGTAAAAAAGAAGTTGACTCTAACTCAGTAACCATTAGAAGATTGGACTCTAATAAACAAGAAAATATGGATTTAAAAACATTTCTAAAAACATTCTCTGCTTTAAACAAAGCATCCTCAATATAAGTGTCAGATTTTAAGCAAAATTATTTTCAAAAAAGGACCAAAGATAAAGGGCCAAGATCAAATAATAGGATTTTTTCTCCAGAGGTTCAGGTGATTGCAAACGATGGTGAAAACTTAGGTATCTTGAATACCACAGAAGCTATAGCCAAAGCTAAGAATCAAGGTCTTGATCTAATCGAAATAGCTCCAAATGCCAACCCACCAGTTTGTAAAATAATGGATATGGGTAAATATAAATATGATGCACAAAAAAAAGCCAATCTTGCAAAAAAGAAACAAAAAATAATTTCATTAAAGGAAATTAAGATGAGACCGGTTACTGAAACTCATGATTATGAGTTCAAGGTCAAAAATGCAAAAAAATTTATAGCAAAAGGAGATAAAGTAAAGTTTACAATAAGATTTAAAGGTCGTGAACTTCAACACTCACATCTTGGAAATGAGCTTATGTCTAAAATCAAAGAGGACATGAAAGATATAGGAAAGGTAGAAATGCATCCAAAATTTGATGGAAAACAAATGATTATGGTAATTCAACCCCTGTAAGCTCTTATAATAGATGTTGTAAAATTAAATCTTTCTTTGTATAAAATCGCTCAATTATGCCAAAATTAAAGACAAAAAGCTCTGCAAAAAAAAGATTTAAGATTTCAGCTAGAGGAAAGGTTATAACAGCTCAAGCTGGAAAAAGACATGGTATGATTAAAAGAACGAATTCTCAAATTAGAAAATTAAGAGGCACAACAGTGATGTCAAAACAAGACGGCAAAATTGTAAAATCCTATATGCCTTACAGTTTAAGGGGTTAAAATGGCAAGAGTTAAAAGAGGTGTAACAAGTCGAGCTAAACATAAAAAAGTTCTTAAGTCGGTTAAAGGCCAATGGGGAAGAAGAAAGAATACCATTCGTGTTGCAAAACAAGCAATGGAAAAGGCTATGCAATATGCTTACAGAGATCGTAGAAACAAAAAAAGAGATTTCAAATCACTCTGGATACAAAGAATTAATGCTGGCGCAAGGGCAGAAGGACTTACTTACTCTAAGTTTATCCATGGGTTAAATAAGAGCGGTATAAAAATTGATAGAAAAATACTAGCTGAAATTGCTTATGATAGTCCAGATGCCTTTAAAACTATTGTTCAAAAAGCACAATCTGCTT
>CACKMG010000031.1 GCA_902601235.1 uncultured Pelagibacteraceae bacterium | reverse complement strand
TTATCAAATATCAAAGCTATAAAAGCTACGCAGATACCAAGTGTCAATCCAATACCCGCACCTTTTTTATCTGATAGAGCTTTTAAAATATATTGACCCAAATCTTCTGTGCCTATAAATGCTCCAATAATTACCATAAACAAAGCAAACACAATGGTTTGATTTATACCAAGCATCATATGAGGGAATGCCAAAGGAAATTCAATTTTAGTTAATCTTTGAAATTTATTTACACCCGACATAGTTGCAGCATCATGTAGACCAGCTGGAACACTTCTTAGTCCCTCGATTGTATATCTTGTGGCAGGTATCGTTGCATAAACTATAACCGCAATAAGCACTGATGTATCTGTTATGCCAAATAACATCATTACTGGAATTAAATATACAAAAGATGGGAATGTTTGAAAAATATCACAAACGCCTAACATAAAATTTGCAGAGTGTTTATTTTGAAAACATAGAGTTCCTACTGTAAATCCAATAATACAAGACACTATTACTCCAAAAGTTGCCATATATGCTGTAACTAAAGCCCTATCCCACCAAGGGCTTAATGCGATAAATAAAGTTAAAGCAGAAACTACTAAGGCTGAACGTATTCCACCAATTATATATCCTGCACCAACAACTAAAACTATTGTTGCAATTGCGGGCATCCTTAAATACAACGCTCTCATAGGTTGAAGCACTTCTTGTATTAGCCATGTATTGAAAGCTTTAATATAAACAAAGAAAGTATCAAAAATCCAATCTACTCCTTTATTCCAAAAATCAGCAGTGGATATCCCTTTATTATGAGGAATTTCAAATAAATAATTGAAAGTATCTTTAAATAGATAATTTCCAATATAAGCTAGTACTATTCCAATCACAAATATAGCACCAAAAAATAAAAGGTTTTTGTTTCTTTGGTAAAAGGTAAGATTACCAAAATAATCTGTTTGTTTATTGGCCCATGCTAAAGACATCTTGTCTAAAAGAATTGCAATTAAACTAATACATAACCCTGCCTCTAAAGCTAATCCAATGTTTAATTGGTTTAAAGCTAATAATAAATTAAATCCTAAACCTTTCGCTCCAATAAAGGCTGAAATAACTGCCATCGAAAAACACACCATGATTACTTGGTTTACCCCAATTAGAATATCTCTTCTCGCGGTTGGAATTAATACTTTAAACATTAATTGAAAATTAGTACATCCACTCATTCTTCCCGCTTCAATAACTTCTGGAGGCACTGCTCTTAAACCTAATAAAGTTAATAAAATCATCGGAGGTATTGCTACAACCATAGTAATAATCACTGCAGCATGATCACCCACTCCAAAAAGAACTAATGCTGGAACCAATACAGCGTATTGTGGCATTGTCTGCATTACTAGTAATATTGGATATAAAGCTTTTTCTACTCGTTTACTTCTAAAAGCTGCTATCCCCAATCCTAAACCAAAAATAAAAGATAATGGAGCAGCAACTAATATAAAAGAAAGTGTTTGCATAGAAGGTTTCCATTGACCAAATACAGAAATGTAAACCATTGTTAAACCCGCGAATAAAGCTAGACCTTTACCACTAAGCTTATAAGAAAGAAGCGCTGCACCTGCTGCAACAATTGTCCAAGGTAATCCTGGTAATTCAGCCCATGGATTTTTATCTATCCAATCCCAACTAGTAAATGCAACTATAGTTTCAAGACCACCCAATAATATCTCTCTTATTAATTCTATCAAAAAAGTCATGAAGGCAGTCAAATTTCTGCTTATTTGTAAAACTATCGGACGACTTTTAAATTCTTGAGTATCTTCGTTCCAAACTTCAATTGGCATCCAATCGTTCATTAAAAAAAACAATGAGTCATTAATCCAAATAGGCAACCATCCAAGTAATGGAGGCAGTCTCCAGAAGACGTCGAAAGCATAATATCTTACTTCTTTTCCTAAAAATACATAACTACTTTGATTAGGATCTTTCACAAATTCTGCTTGGCCTCTAATGAACTTATATGTTTCAGGGACATCGATCGCAAAACATAAAGCAAAAAATACGATTAATAGAAATAACCATTGACAAGTTTTTGGATATTTTTTTAAAAGTTCCATAATTTAATTATTATTTTTTCTTCCTCCAAAAACTGTATTGATTATTTTAGTTGGATTAATGGAGCCAATAATATTGTTATTATTGTCGACTACTGCTACTGATTTCTCTTGAGTAAGAATTTTTTCAGCAACATTCTCTATTATTTCATCTTTTGAAACCTTTAAATCACCAAGGTTGTCTTTAGATTGATCCATTACATCTTCAATTAATAAGACTTTTTCTCTTGGTACTTCTTCAGTAAATTTTCTGACATATTCAGTAGCTGGGTTTAAAACAATATTAGCAGGTGTATCTAACTGCTCAATTATTCCATCTTTCATAATTGCAATTCGGTCTGCAAGTTTTAAAGCCTCATCAAAATCATGTGTAATAAACATAATTGTTTTTTGCAACTTATCTTGAAGTCTTAAAAACTCATCTTGCATCTCTTTTCTAATTAATGGATCCAAAGCCGAAAAAGGCTCATCTAAAAACCAAATATCTGGCTCAACTGCTAATGATCTTGCAATACCTACTCTTTGTTGTTGTCCTCCTGAAAGTTCTCTTGGAAAATAGTTTTCTCTACCATCAAGACCAACTAGTTTAACCATGTCCATTGCTTTGCTAATACTGTCTTCAGTCTTAACTCCTTTAATTTGAAGTGGAAAGGCTATATTTTCAACAACAGTTTTGTGTGGAAGTAAAGCGAAGCTTTGAAAAACCATTCCCATTTTATTTCTTCTAAGATCAATTAGATCTTTATTATTTAGTTGTAAGAGATCCTGACCTTCTATAAAAATTTTACCACCTGTTGCATCAGTTAATCTGGATATACATCTTAATAAAGTTGATTTACCTGAGCCTGATAAGCCCATAACAACTAACATTTCTCCTTTTGAGACTTCAAAGGAAGCGTTGTTCACTCCTACAATACACCCATTTTCTTGAAAAGTTTTAGCATCAACGTTACCATTAGAATCTTGAAGCATTTTTTGAGCATTTGCTCCAAATATTTTATATACATTTTCACATTTGATAACTGGCTCAGACATAAATTTTAATTAGGTTATATGAAATTAGGATAAAATTAAATCCATAATATTGTTACTTTCCCCCCTAAAAATTTTTAATATAATAAACTCTGGTATCAATTCCTGTACTTAAAAAACTTAATGCTTCACCACTAACAGTTATTGACTCATCAACTCCAACATTATTTCCGCTAACTGTGTACCCTGCAAAACACTTATTTTTCTCCTCATCCCACTTAACGAATGTTTCATCAATTTTGTTACCGTTAATTGTATAAATTTCATGAGCTCTAAAATTTAAAAAATTTGCACCCATAATTGCACGTTGAGGAATTAATTTTGTAGCTTTACAAACTTGCTCATAAACTTCATCTGTTAACTTATAATGATCTGTGCCATCAAAAGTTACTAATATGCCTGATGGCAATTTAGAAATTAATTCACTTAATTTCTTTTCTTTAGCAATTCTTTCCTCCTCTAATTTCATTTTTCTAACGAGTTCATCGCCACCACCAAACTTTATATTCAGAATAAAAAAAGATAATGAAATAATCAAAATTATTAATACCAAACCACCAAACTGTTTTGTAGTCTCGGGTAAATATTTTATCTTATTCAAAAAAATTTGTTTAAACATTTAATCTTGTAACTTTCCATTTTTCCATGTTCCTGTTTTTTGAGTTCCATCCGACCAAGTAAAGGTTCCTTTTCCATTCATAAAACCTTTTGCCCATTCGCCTTCATAAGTTGAACCATCAGGAAAGGTTAAAACACCTACACCACTCCACTCGCTATTTTTGAACTCACCTTTATAGATATAACCATTAGGCCAAGTTTCTACTCCTTGACCATTTTTTTTTGTTCCTACCCATTCTCCTTCATAGGTAGTTTTGTCAGTATAAACCCATTTACCAAAACCGTTTTCACAATTTCCTTCTTTGCATCCTGTGCTTCGCGCTATTGCAACTGAACTGATAAATAAACTAATAATTATTGCTAAGAAGTATTTTTTCATAATTATATTTTACACAAAATTAGCTAAAAAAAATTATACATTTTTGTCATCTTTGTTACATGAATAAATAGAAATATATTTTTCAGAGTTTTC
>CACKMG010000030.1 GCA_902601235.1 uncultured Pelagibacteraceae bacterium | reverse complement strand
TTGGAAGATTTTTAATGGGACTTGAATATTTAGTTAATCAAAGTGGGCCAGTGACTATGGGGGCTAGTCAAGTTTGTGGATTTGTTAAAAGCGATCCATCGAGAGCTACTCCTAATTTACAATTTCATGTTTCGCCTGTTAGTACAGACATATTAGGTGTAACTCCGATGCATGACTTTGAAGGAATTACTCCAACTGTTGCAAATATTAGACCTACAAGTAGAGGTGAAATAAATATAGTTAGTAATGATAGTAGAATTTATCCGAAAATTAAGATGAACTATTTATCCACTGATGATGATAGAAAAGTTGCAGCTCAAGGATTAAAAATTGTTAGAAAAATAATGTTAGAAACTGAAACATTCAAACAATATGAGCCAGAAGAATATAGGCCAGGAGTTCATATTACAGATGATGAAGAATTAGTTATAGCCGGTTCAAATTATACTCAAACAATTTTTCATCCTGTTGGTACTTGTAAAATGGGACAGGATGATATGGCAGTTGTTGATGAAAAACTTAAAGTTAAAGGTATTCAAAACTTGAGGGTAATAGATGCTTCAATTATGCCAAACATTACTTCAGGAAATACAAATGCACCCACAATAATGATTGCAGAAAAAGGTGCTGATATGATACTAGGAAATTAATGTTTGCTGAATTATTTACTCCAGAGCAATTAACAATCTTAACACAAATTATTTTAATAGATTTAGTTTTAGCTGGAGATAATGCGATTATAATTGGAATGGTTGCATCAAAATTTCCTTTAGATCAAAGAAGAAAAATTATTATTTTTGGAATTGGTGGTGCGGTTGTTTTAAGAATTATTTTAACTTTACTGACTGCATATTTACTTCAAATAACTGGGCTAAGGCTTTTTGGAGGTTTGCTTCTTCTTTATATTGTCTACAAATTATATGTAGATGTCATTAAAGGCTCTGAAAATCATAATGATATAAAAGTTGATAATTCTAGTTTTTTCAAAGCGATTTGGACAATCCTCTTAGCAGATTTTACAATGAGCTTAGATAATGTTTTGGGAGTTGCAGGGGCAGCTGGAGATCATTATGGATTATTAGTATTTGGTTTGGTTCTATCGATTGCACTAATGGCATTTGCAGCAACTTTAATATCAGATTGGATTAAGAAATATAAATGGATTGCTTGGGCGGGTTTGATTGCAATATTAATTGTTGCTATTGAATTGATTTACACAGATATTAAAATATTATTTTTATAATGTATTTAAAAAATTATAACCTAAAGAATAAAACGGCAGTTGTCACTGGTGCTGGCAAAGGGCTTGGAAGAGCTTGCGCAATAGCACTTGCAGAAGCTGGAGCAAATTTAATTATAATTAGTAGAACTAAAAAAGATCTAGATGAAGTTTCAAAAAAGATTAAAAAATTAAAGTCAAAATGTAAATCTTATGTATGTGACATAACAAACTATAATGAAATTAAAGAAATTATTAATAAACAACCAAAAATAGATATTTTAATTAATAATGCTGGCAATAATATTCCTGAACATTTTACAAAGGTGAAGACTAAAAACATGGAATATCTTGTGAAGATTAATACGATTGCAACTTTTAACCTTGCTCAGCTATGTGCTCTTAAGATGATTAAGTCAAAAAATAGAAAAAAAATTGGTGGTTCAATTGTAAACATGTCGTCACAAATGGGTCATGTTGGGGGTCCTATTCGAAGTGTATATAACATGACAAAATTTGGTTTAGAGGGATTAACAAAAGGTATGTCAATTGATCTTGCAAAATATAACATTAGAGTAAACACTGTTTGCCCTACATTTGTGGTTACACCAATGACAAAAAAATTTCTAAAAAGTAAAAAATTTAAAAAAGAAGTTTTAGGAAATATTCCATTAGGAAAATTTGCTGAACTTTCTGATGTTTCAAGTGCAGCTGTTTTTCTTGCCTCTGATGCTGCATCGATGATTACAGGAACTTCATTATTGGTTGATGGTGGATGGACTGCAAGATAACAACTAGATTATTTTTTTTAATTTTTTGTTTTATACCAACGCATTTAATAGCAATAGAATTTAAAGGAAAATTCCTACAAGGACACTTTATTATTGGACAGACCAATCCAACAGCAAAAATCATAATAGATAAAAAACAAGTAAAAGTATCTAAGGATGGTTTTTTTGTTTTTGGACTAGATAGAGATAGAAAATTTGATTTAACAATTACAAAAATTATTGATGGAAAAAAAGATAAAATAATAAAGAAAGTTCTTAAAAGAAAATATAATATTCAAAGAATAGATGGATTAGAAGAAAGTAAAGTCACGCCGCCAGAGTCTGTTTACAAAAGAATAAAAGAAGAAAATAAAAAAATTGGAAAAGCTAGAGCAATTAACTCAGATCTACCCTTTTTCAAAAATCAATTTATTATGCCAGTTGAAGGTATCATTAGTGGTGTTTATGGAAGCCAGAGAATTTTAAATGGTAAACCTAAATGGCCTCATTATGGAATTGATATTGCTGCTAAACAAGGAACTATGATTAAGTCATCTGGATCGGGTATTGTTACCATGGCAGAAGATGATCTTTATTATACGGGTGGAACAATAATTATGGATCATGGTCATGGCATCTCAACTATTTATTCACATCTTGAAAATGTAATGGTGTCTGTAGGAGATAAAATTAATCAAGGAGATATAATTGGGACTGTCGGTTCAACTGGAAGATCGACTGGCCCACATCTAGATTTTAGAGTAAATTGGTTTCAGACTAGACTAGATCCTATGTCTATAATAAATTAAATCATGCAAACATTAATTCTATTAACTTTAGTTATTGTGATTGGGTGGATATTATTCAGACCTATCACAAAAAAAGAATTAGATAGATTTAATGATAAAGACTGGCCAGATATGGATTTACATTAAGAATTGAAAGAAGGCTGTTTCTTCATATCTTCTTTTTTAATACCAGCTACTCTCACTGGTTTTTTCATGGCATCTCTTCTAAAAGGTTCACCTAATTCTTGATTTAATATCACTTCAATAAATGTTGTAATACCTTTCTTTTGATCCTCGCAAGATTGTTTAATTGCATTAGTGGTCTCTTCCATAGTTTTTACTGTTACACCTTTTAATCCACAAGCATCAGCTACTTTTGCATAACTTAATTCTGGATCTAACTCAGTTCCAATAAAATTATTGTCAAACCATAGAGTGGTATTTCTTTTTTCTGCTCCCCATTGGTAGTTTCTAAAAATTACCATTGTAATTGCAGGCCACTCTTCTCTTGCACAAGAACTCATTTCGTTCATACTTATTCCAAAAGCTCCATCACCAGCAAAACCAATTACTGGTGTATCTGGGCAACCAATCTTCGCACCTAAGATTGATGGAAAACCATAACCACATGGGCCAAATAAACCTGGAGCCAAATATTTTCTTGGCTTTTCAAATGTTGGATATGCATTTCCAATTGCACAGTTATTTCCTATGTCACTTGATATAATTACATCCTCTGGCATACCAGCTTGTATTGCTCTCCATGCTTGTCTTGGTGACATTCTATCTTTATCTCTTTCTCTAGCTTCTTTATTCCAAACTGTTCCTTCGTCATCATCTTCATGATCTAAACTTGATAATTTTTGTAACCATGCTGATTTTGTTTGATGAATTAAATCTTTTCTTTTTTGTCTATCGGTATCTCCAGCATTTGAGGACAATTTTTCTAATATCTGCGTTGCTACTAATTTTGCATCTCCACTAATTCCAACTGTAACTTTTTTTGTTAATCCGATTCTATCTGGATTCATATCAACTTGAATTATGCTAGCTTTTTTTGGCCAGTAATCAATTCCATAACCTGGTAGAGTTGAAAAAGGATTTAACCTAGTCCCTAAAGCTAAAACAACATCTGCTTTGGAAATTAATTCCATAGCAGCTTTAGATCCGTTATATCCTAGTGGTCCAACGGCTAAAGGATGGCTACCTGGGAAACTATCGTTGTGTTGATAACCAGAACAAACTGGTGAGTCTAACTTTTCAGCAAGTTTTTTGGTTTCTTCTATTGCTCCACCAATTACTACACCCGCTCCAGATAAAATAACTGGGAATTTTGCATTAGATAATAAGTCTGCTGCTTTTGAAATTGCATCAGCACCTCCACCTTGTCTCTCTAATCTTACAATTGGAGGAAGATCAATATCAATTACTTGACACCAGTAATCTCTTGGAACATTAATTTGTGCCGGTGCTGAACCTCTAATTGCTTTTTCTATCACTCTATTTAATACTTCTGCCATTCTTGAAGGGTCTCTAACTTCTTCTTGGTAACAAACCATATCTTTAAATAAATTCATTTGCTCTACTTCTTGGAAACCACCTTGTCCCATTGTTTTGTTTGCAGCTTGTGGTGTTACTAATAGTAGTGGAGTATGGTTCCAGTAAGCAGTTTTAATCG
>CACKMG010000029.1 GCA_902601235.1 uncultured Pelagibacteraceae bacterium | reverse complement strand
TTTACCGGATTGATAAAAAATTTTAATTCTATCATTATCAATAGACTCAATTGTCTTAATATCATCATTTTTCATTGTTATAACTATTTCACAATTAAAAGACTCTAAACTTTTAATTACAGTTGGAAGAGACTCTTTTTCATCTTTTGCAGGTATAATTATTGTTAAGTCTTTCATAATTTTAATTTAAAGAGATTAATTATATTTTATTTAAAAAAAAAAAAATATAAATTTGACTAATTAAATAATGAAAAAAAATTACGTATCAATACTAATTACTAACTACAATAAAGAAAAATATATCAGAAATACAATAAATTCATGCTTAAAACAAAATTTTAAGAAAAAAGAAATTTTAGTCTTTGATGATTGCTCAACTGATAAATCATTAGAAATATTAGAGTCTTACAAAAAAAAAAATATTAAACTGATAAAAAATAAAAAGAAAAGGTTTAATAGTGGTCCTTTAAATCAAATTCATGGATTAGTTGAATTATTTAATAAATCTAAAGGTGAAATTATATTTCTATTAGATGGTGATGACACATTTAAAAAAGACAAATTATCTTTTATGTTTAAATTATTTTCAAATAATAAAAATTTAGATTTCGTTCAAGATACTCCATTTTTGACTGATAAAAAAAAATTGATGTACTTAAAACCAAAACAACATAATTATTCAATATGGCCAAGATTTTATCCAACAAGTAGCATTTGTATTAGAAGAAAATTTTTTGCAAATTTTTTAAATTTTTTGGAAAAAAATAAATACCCAAATTTAGAAGTTGATGCTCGGTTATCAATTTTTGCATTTCAAAAAAATAGATTTTTTACCATAAAAAAAAATTTAACAAATTATAACTTTGACAAAAGTGGGATATCATCTGACTATAATAAATTTAGTATATCTTGGTGGAAAAAAAGAAATGATGCATTTGATTATTTAGTTGCGTTAAATTCAAAATTAAAAATGAAATTTTATTATAGTATTGATTATTTTTTTACCAGATTTATAAATTTCTTTATTTAATTTTATAATCATATATTTAATAAATATTTTTGAGGTTAAATTTGAAAAATATAATTGTAGTAACTGGTGGTGCTGGCTTCGTTGGTTCGAATTTGATTAAATTCCTAGTTAAAAAGACAAATTATAAAATTATTAGTATTGATAATTATTCATCTGGAAATAAAAAAAATCATATTAAAAATAAAAAAGTATTATATAAAAAATCACATACAAAAAATATTTCAGTTATCTTAAATAGATATAAAAAAAAGATAAATTCCATTTTTCATTTTGGAGAGTTTGCAAGAATTTACCAAAGTTTTTTAAAAATGAATGATTGTATTCAATCGAATACTATTGGCACAAATGCAGTATTTGATTTTTGTTTAAAAAATAAAATAAAACTAATTTATTCAGCAACTTCTGCATCCTTAGGTAATAGAGGAAAAGATAAAAATTTATCACCCTATGCCTTTACAAAATCAAAAAATTTAGAATATTTAGAAAATCTGAAAAAATGGTTTGATTTTAAATATGAAGTAATTTTTTTTTATAATGTATATGGACCAAATCAAATATCAAAAGGAAGTATGGCAACTGTTATCGGAATATTTGAAGATTGCTATTTGAAAAATAAACCATTACCAGTTGTAAAACCTGGTACACAAACAAGAAGGTTCACCCATATAGATGACACTATTGATATATGTTACAAAGCTTGGAAAAAAAATAAATGTAAATATTACACAATTTCTAATAAGAAAAGTTATTCAATTATAAAAGTTGCTAAATTATTTGGATCAAAAATTAAATTATTACCCCCAAGATTGGGTGAAAGATATGCCTCAGCATTATCATTTATGACATTTAATAATTATGTTAATAAGAGTTATGGAAAAGTTGATCTTCAAAATTATATAGAAAGTTTTATAAAAAAACATAAAAAATAGTAGAAAAATTAATACAAAACATAGTTTACAATAATCTCATTTAAGTTATAACAACTTTGCCGGTAATTATTGCGAAAGTGTTATACCCGATCCCATTCCGAACTCGGAAGTCAAGCCTTTCAGCGCTGATGGTACTTTGTCTTAAGACACGGGAGAGTAGGTCGTTGCCGGCATTAAAATTATGAAAATAAAAAGTTCTTTAAAATCTATCAAAAAAAGAGACCAAAACTCAAAAATGGTTAAGAGAAGAGGTCGAGTGTACATTATTAATAAAATCAATCCAAAATTTAAAGCAAGACAAAAATAGTTTTTATGGATAACGATAACCATAAAAATACTTGGGTAAATTTTACAAAATTTGTTCTGTGGGGAAGTGTAGCAGTAATCGTTATTTTGGTTCTTATGGCAATTTTCTTATTGTAATCTAAATATATGAAAATTGGTTCAGTAAAAGAGAATAAAAATATTGAAAAAAGAATAGCAATCACACCAGACATAGTAAAAAAATACTCTTCTCATGGATTTGAAATTTGTCTAAGTGAAAATTATGGAACTCACATTGGTATAGATGATAAGCAATATTTGGATCTTGGAGCAAAAATATTTCAAGACGATAAAGAAATCTTAGGAAGTTCTGATCTGATTTTGCAACTTGGTATGTTGTCAGATGAGAATTGTTCATCCCTCAGAGAAAATCAAATATTAATTGGAGCTCTAAATCCTTATAAGAATAAAAATAGTCTAAAAGATTTGGTAAAAAAAAGAATTAATGTTTTTTCTTTAGAGCTTCTTCCGAGAATAACTAGAGCACAATCTATGGATATCCTGTCTTCTCAGGCAAACTTAGCTGGATATAAAGCTGTTATTGAATCTTTTTCTAATTTCGAAAAAGCAATACCAATGATGATGACAGCAGCAGGTACAGTTCCTGCTGCAAAAGTTTTAGTAGTTGGTGCAGGAGTAGCCGGACTCCAAGCAATTGCTACTGCTAAAAGAATGGGAGCAATAGTTTTTGCTACTGATGTTAGGATGGCATCTAAAGAACAAGTTGAAAGTTTGGGAGGAAAATTTCTTACAGTTGAAGGTTCAGAAAATCTTGAAACAGAGGGCGGCTATGCAAAAGAAGCCTCAGACGATTTTAAGCAAAAACAAGAAGAACTATTGTCTGAAACTCTTAAAAAGATTGATATAGTGATATGTACGGCTTTAATACCTGGAAAAAAAGCTCCATTAATAGTTAAAGATAATATGATTAATAATATGCAAGCAGGCTCAGTGATTTATGATTTGGCTGCAGTACAAGGTGGTAACACTGCATTTACTGAGGCTGATAAGATTATTGAAAAAAATGGTGTAAAAATAATGGGTGAGAGTAATATTCTGAATAAATTACCTATTTCCGCTTCTAGCTTATATGCAAAAAATATGTTTAATTTTGTTGAAAATTTATTCGATAAAGAAAATAAAAAAATAAATATTAATTTAGAAGATGAAATTATTGAAAAAACTTTAATTAAGTAATTATGGAAATAGACCCTTTTATATTTAGACTTAGTATATTCATTCTTTCAATTTTTGTTGGATACTATGTGGTTTGGAGTGTTACGCCTTCTTTGCATACACCTTTAATGTCCGTGACTAACGCTATTTCTTCAGTAATTATAGTAGGAGCAATTATTGCAGGATTAGCTGGGGATACTGAGAGTGTTTTTAACTTTTCAAGTATTTTTGGTTTCTTAGCAATAACGTTAGCAGCAGTTAATATTTTTGGTGGATTTTTAGTTACTCAGAGAATGCTAGCAATGTATAAAAAAAAGAAAAAGGATAAAAAATGATATCAGCAAATTTATCTGCAATTTTTTATTTAATTTCAGGAGTTTTATTTATTTTAGCATTGAGAGGTTTATCTTCTCCAGAAACATCAAGACAAGGAAATTTTTTTGGTATTTTGGGAATGATAATTGCAATAACAGTTACTTTTTTATCTATTGGAAATTTTTCAACTGGATTTGTTTTTGTATTAATTTTTCTTTTAGTGGGTGGCTGCATCGGAGCATTTATTGCATATAAAATTCCAATGACTGCCATGCCTGAGTTAGTTGCGGGATTTCATAGTTTAGTTGGTCTTGCAGCTGTTTTTGTGGCAATCTCAGCATTTTTAAATCCAGTTGCTTTTAATCTTGGTTCTCCAGGCAATATTAAACTTGGAAGTTTAATTGAAATGTCAATTGGAGCTGCGGTTGGGGCAATCACTTTTTCAGGATCAATAATTGCTTTTTTAAAATTACAAGGAATCATGTCAGGATCTCCAATCACATTTAAAGGACAACATCCTTTAAATGCTTTAATTCTTTTATCAATAATATTTTTAATATATTTGCTTTGTGCATCTCAATCTTCTAATTTATTCTGGATTTTGTTATTTGTTTCATTTTTAATCGGATTTCTTTTGATAATTCCAATTGGTGGTGCAGATATGCCAGTTGTTATTTCAATGTTGAATTCTTATTCAGGTTGGGCTGCTGCAGGCATTGGATTTACCTTAGAAAATTCAGCATTAATTATCACTGGTGCTTTAGTTGGTTCATCAGGGGCAATATTGTCATACATTATGTGTAAAGGAATGAACCGTTCATTTTTTAACGTTATCTTAGGGGGGTTTGGTGCAACTGATCAATCTTCTATTTCACAAAACAAAGAGCAAAAACCAGTCAAAAGTGGA
>CACKMG010000028.1 GCA_902601235.1 uncultured Pelagibacteraceae bacterium | reverse complement strand
CATAAATCAATGAGCAACCATATAGTAACAATCCAGAAGATAGTGCACTCAATACAAAATACTTTAATCCAGCTTCAGATGATTTAATCTCATCCCTATTGAAAGTAGCTAATACATATAAAGCTAAAGATTGGAGTTCAAGACCCATATAAAAAACAATTAAATCATTAGAACTAATCATTATCATCATTCCCAAAACTGAACTTAAAATTAATATTGAATATTCAATCTTAAAAATTTTCAATGATCTCAAATAATTTGACGAAATTACTAATACTAAAAATGCCGATAATAAAGTCACGATTTTCATTAGAGACGATAAATAATCAATTACCACACTTCCATTGAACAAAATTGTTTCATCAATCCCCAAAGTTTCATTGAAAGTTATTACAGCAGTAACAAATAAAACTATTAAAGAGATGTTTTGAATTAGTTTAAAACTGTTTTTTTTAAATACTCCCAAAATAAGTAAAAACATTACTGATAAAGATATAAAAATCTCTGGTAATACTAATTCTAAATTTTCCATTTATTTACTTACTATTTTCATATTGTGTGTCTCTATTAAATCACTAATTGATACTTCAATTGTATTAATTAATGGTTCTGGGTAAAAACCAAAAAATAAAGTAGGTATAGCTAAACTAATTAAAATGATTATTTCTGATTTATTTAAATCAACCATTTTTTTTAATTCTGTATTAATTAATTTCCCAAATATCACTCTTTTATATAACCATAGCATGTATGCTGCTCCAATTATCACACCTAAACTAGCTAATACTGCTATCAAAAAATTATCCTTAAAAGCAGCCATTAATATTAAAAATTCACCAATAAAACCACTTGTACCAGGAAGACCGAGTGCAGCTAATGTAAACAGCATAAATAAGACAGAATATTTTGGAACTATACTTACTATCCCGCCATAGGTATCGATTAATCTAGAATGCATTCTATCGTAAACTACACCAACACATAAAAAAAGTGCCGCAGAAACCAAACCGTGGCTAATCATTTGAATGATACTTCCCTCTATGCCTTGTTGTTGAATTGTAAAAATACCTAAAGTCACAAAACCCATATGAGCAACGGAAGAATAAGCAATTAGTTTTTTCATATCTTCCTGCATTAACGCAATTAATGATGTAAAAATTATTGCAATTACGCTTAAAGCATAAATTAAAGGTGTAAAAAAATCTGAAGCAATTGGAAATAGACCTAGGGAAAATCTTATAAAACCATACCCAGCCATTTTAAGAAGAATTGCAGCTAATAATACAGAACCAGCTGTTGGTGCTTCAACGTGAGCATCTGGTAGCCAAGTATGTACAGGCCACATTGGGGTCTTTACTGCAAAAGAACTAAAGAATGCTAACCAAAGTAAATTTTGATATTTTGCGTCTATACCCAAATCATAAAGTTGAATTACATCAGTTGTGCCAGTAATCCAGTATATCGAAATTATAGCAACTAACATTAAGACTGAACCCAATAGAGTATATAAAAAGAATTTGAATGCCGAGTAAACTCTTCTAGTACCTCCCCAAATACCAATAATAAGAAACATTGGTATTAAACCAGCTTCAAAAAATAAGTAAAAAATAACAAGATCTAAAGAACAAAATACACCAATCATGAAAGACTCCATGATTAGTATCGCAATTAAAAATTCACTTAATCTATTCTTTATAGAACTATTAACTGAAATTATACATAGTGGAGTTATAAATGTAGTTAATAATATAAATAATATGGAAATTCCATCTACCCCTACTTTATAATTAATGAAATTTTCAATCCATATCCTATCTTCAACAAATTGAAATTCTGATGTCGTTTGATCAAAAAATATCCATAAATAAATAGACAGAGCAAAATTTACAAGAGATGTAAATAAAGCAACATATTTTACTGTAAAATTCTTTTCATTATTGCTTTTTGTAAAAAATAAAAAAAGAGCACCAATTGATGGTAATAAAATTAAAGATGATAAAATAGGAAAATTCATTATTTTACTATTAAGTAGGTTAGCAAAGCAGAGAAACCAAGAAGCATTACAAATGCATATTGATATATAAAACCACTTTGAAATTTGTTTGCTTTAACTGAAAATTTTTTTATTAGTGCAGAAATGCCATCTGGGCCAAAACCATCAATTATTCTTAAATCAAAGAATTTCCACAAAAACATACCTAATTTTTTAGATGGTTTCACAAATATAAAATCATAAAGTTCGTCAAAATACCATTTATTAAGCAAAAATTGGTATAAAGGTTTATTAATTTTAATAAATTGCTCAGGTAAATCTTTATTTTTTAAGAACAAATAATATGAAATTGGAATAGAAATAATTACCAAAGTTGGGGTTGATATCAAAAACCATAATGGAGGATGTTCTGTACTTAATGGTTTTAAAAAAAAGATTGAGTCCTGCCAAAATGAATTCAAACCATAAGATCCAATAAATAATTCTTTAAAAACAAAGCCTGCAAATACTGCACCTATTGATAAAAAAATAAGAGGGATCAGCATCACTAATGGTGACTCATGAGTTTCCTCAATTTTAATATTTTTATTATTAAAATTTCCATGAAATGTTTTAAACATCAGTCTCCACGAATAAATCGAAGTAAGAAAAGCTGTAAAAATACCTATTCCAGCAGCATAGTATCCTGCTGTATTTCCTCTAAGATAAGCAAATTCTATAATTGTATCTTTTGAGTAAAAGCCTGATAAAAATGGAAAACCTGTTAACGCCAAAGTTCCAATCACCATTAATGTATAAGTATATGGAAGTTTTTTCCAAACACCGCCCATATTATTTATATTTTGCTCATCTTTAAATGCATGAATTACAGATCCTGAACCTAAGAATAATAAAGCCTTAAAAAATGCATGAGTAAATAAATGAAACATTGCAACATTGTATGCTCCTACTCCTGTTGCAAAAAACATATAGCCTAATTGACTACAAGTTGAATAAGCAATAATTTTTTTAATATCTGTTTGAACAAGTGCAACAGAGGCTGCAAAAAAAGCTGTACTCATTCCAATAATAGTAATTATATTTAAAGCTAATTCTGAATATTCATAAATAGGTGAACATCTAACAACTAAAAAAACTCCTGCTGTAACCATAGTTGCCGCATGTATTAGTGCTGAAACAGGAGTTGGTCCTTCCATAGCGTCTGGCAACCAAGTATGAAGAAAAATTTGGGCAGATTTTCCCATAGCTCCAATAAATAAAAGTAAACAAATTAAATTGATTGCATTAATTTCAATACCTAAAAAAATTAAATTTTTCTCTTTTATAGTTGGTATTAGCTCAAAAACTTCAGAATAATTGACTGTTCCGAATAGATAGAATATTAAAAATATACCAAGAGCAAATCCAAAATCACCTACTCTATTAACGACAAAAGCTTTAATTGCTGCAGCATTTGCAGTTTCTTTTTTGAACCAAAAGCCTATTAAAAAATAAGAACAAAGACCTACTCCTTCCCAACCAAAAAATAATTGAATAAAATTGTCTGAAGTAACCAACATCAACATTGCAAAAGTAAATAGGGATAAATAAGCCATAAATCTTGGCTTGTGAGGATCATGTGACATATAACCAATTGAATAAACATGAACTAGAGCAGAAATTGATGTTACAACAACTAGCATAACAGCGGATAATGCATCAATTTTCATTGACCAATTAACATCCAAAGATCCTGAATTAATCCAAGTAGCAATAATTATATTATCTTCGTATTGATTTTGAATAACTTCATACAAAACCATACATGAAAAAACAGCTGATATTGAAACTAATAGACTGGTAATAATTTCAGAGTTTCTGTCTCCGATAAATTTTCCAAAAAAACCTGAGATAATAGATGCTATCAAAGGTAATGCAATAATTGAAATTTCCATTTTACCCTTTTAACTTATCTATTTCCTCAACTCGAATAGTCCCAGAATTTCTGAAGTATACAACTATAATTGCTAGCCCTATGGCTGCTTCTGCAGCAGCTACTGTTAGAATAAATAAAGTAAATACTTGTCCTGACAAATCATCCAAATAAATTGAGAAAGAAACTAGATTAATGTTTACAGCTAATAATATAAGTTCAATACTCATTAAAATGACTATTATATTTTTTCTATTCAAAAAAATTCCGATTACACCAATGCTGAAAATTACTGCACCCAAAGTTAGATAATGCCCTAAACCAATTTCAGTCATCAATTTTAACCCCTTTATTTGATGATACTTCTAAAACTTCAACACCTTCTGATCTTTCTCTGGAAATTTGTTTTATATAACTTTGTTTTTTTACACCCTCTCTTTGCCTGAATGTTAAGACGATTGCTCCTATCATAGCTACTAATAAAATCATTCCACTTATTTGAAAAATATGAATATAATCAGTATATAAGATTTGTCCTAAAGAGTGTGTGTTGCTGATTTTATCCACAGATGAAAAATCTTTTGGGTTGATTAAATCGGGCTTATATTTCCATCCACCGACTACTATTATTAACTCAAAAAAAATAATCGCACTAATTATTAAACCTATAGGTATATGTTTTGAGCTCGATTTTGATAAAAACCATTGATTTTTTTGTTGAGCAACATTTAACATCATAACTACAAATAGAAATAATACTGCTACTGCTCCAACATAAACTATCAACATGATCATCCCTAAAAACTCAGCTCCAATCATTATGAATAAGCAGGATATACTAATAAAATCTAGTATAAGAAAAAAAACTGAGTGAACAGTATTTTTTGAAGCTGTTACCATTATCGCTGAAATAATAGCAATTATTGAAAAAACGTAAAAAAATATTGCATGAGCAATCATAAAATTATCTATAAGGATTA
>CACKMG010000027.1 GCA_902601235.1 uncultured Pelagibacteraceae bacterium | reverse complement strand
CGGGGTTCATTTATCTAGAAAAGATTTTGATGCTCTTAAAAAAAGGTTGAAGGAAAAAGGTGCAAAATATTATGACGAGCCTTATCTAAGATTTAAAGGCACAAAGTATGAGCAAGAAACTTTTTTTGTTAAAGATCCTAACGAAAATATTTTAGAGATAAAGACATTAACTGCAAACGCAGAATAAAATAAGATATAGATGGAATTCCTAATTTTAGGATTCTTTACTGGACTTAGTTTAATTTTAGCCATAGGTGCTCAAAATATCTTTGTAATAGAACAAGGTCTAAAAAAACAACATATATTTTTAGTCTGTCTTGTTTGCTCCTTATCAGATTTTATCTTGATATTTTTTGGAATATTTTTATTCCATTATTTCATTCAATATTTTAACAGCACTATTGAAATAATATTTAATATTCTTTTAGTAATTTTTTTAATTCATTTTATTTATTCTAAAATTAGGTCTTTTAGTCCAAAAGCTGTCTTTGAAAATCAAGTTGAAAATATTTCTAAGATGAATATTTTTTTTAAAACTCTAGGCTTTACTTATTTAAATCCACATGTTTACTCAGATACAGTTTTCTTTTTAGGTAATTTTTCAAAAAATTTCATACTTTATCAAAAAATATTATTTGGTTTAGGAGCTTCAATTGCTTCATTTATTTTTTTTTTTCTAATTGGATATTTATCTAAGTATCTTTCAGATTATGCTCAAAATAAAAAGATATGGAATATAATCAATGTATTTATTATAAGTTTTATGAGCTTACTTACAATCTATGTTATTTTAGAAGTGGTTAATTAGAGTATCCGTATTTTCTTAATCTCACATCACCAGTTCTCGCATGAGCTTCCATACCTTCGTATCTAGAAATTCTAGCAGCAGCAGCACCAACAAGCTCTGTAGACTCTTTTGTCATTCTCTGAAAACTTAAAGTTTTAATAAATTTACCTACAAATAAACCACCTGTGTATCTACCAGCACCCTTAGTAGGCAAAATATGATTTGTACCTGAACATTTATCTCCATAAGCTACTGTTGTTTCTTCACCAACAAATAAAGATCCGTAATTAGTTAATCTATCATGGAACCATTTTAAATTTTCTGTTTGAACTTCTAAGTGCTCTGGAGCATATTCATCACTTATTTTAACCATCTCTTCATCCGTATCACAAAGAATTACTTCACCATAATCTCTCCAAGCAGCGTCTGCGTTTATTCTTGGTATTTCAGGAAGTTCTGCAATTAATTCTGGAACTCTTTTCATTACTTTTTCAGCAAGCTCTTTACTTGTAGTGTATAACCAGCAAGGGGAATTATAACCGTGTTCAGCTTGACCAACTAAATCAACAGCAACTATTTCTGGATCTGCTTTTGCATCAGCAATAATTCCAATTTCAGTTGGACCTGCAAATAAATCTATACCGACTTTTCCAAATAAGATTCTTTTTGCTTCAGCTACGAACTGGTTTCCTGGACCAACAATAATGTCTGCCGGTGGATTTTTAAATAATCCATTAGTCATTGCAGCAATAGCTGGAACACCACCTAAATTTAAAATTACATCAGCACCGCAAAGATCAGCTGTATAAACTATGGTAGGGTGGGCACCTACTCCCTCTTTAGGAGGACTGCAAGCAATAATGTTTTTTACACCAGCAACTTTTGCTGTTGTAACACTCATAACTGCAGAAGCTATATGAGCATACCTTCCGCCAGGTATGTAACATCCAGCAGTATTAACAGGAACTAATTTTTGTCCAGCATACAATCCATTAGATAGTTCTACCTCAAAATCTTGGCCATAATTCTTAAGTTGTGCTTCTGCAAATTTTCTCACTCTGTCAAAAGAAAATTTAATATCATCCTTAGTTTTTTGATCTAAAGTTTTTTTTATTTCCTCAATTCTTTCTTTTGATACGACAATTTCACCATCATATTTATCAAATTTTTTTGTTAAATCGATACATCCTTGTTCTTTAGTCTTTTCTATGTCCTTTAATAAATCTTGGACGATACCAGTTGTTTTTGTGTCATCTGTCGAAGACGTCTTTGGAGATTTCTTTAAGTAATTGATTGCCATTATATCCTTCTTAAGTCGATAAGTTATTTAAGTCAATTTTGATTTTATTGCAATCAAACAATTAATTTAATGCAACTACAGCAGCAGCAATAGAAGCTAATCTTGCTTGAGCTTCATCAGAACGACTTGTGATTACAACTGGTACTTTACCACCCACCACAACTCCAGCTGCGCACGCTCCACAAAAATATATTAACATTTTGACTAAAGCGTTTCCTGTCTCAACACTTGGAACTAACAAAACATCAGCCACCCCAGCTACATCATTTTTAATTCCTTTTATAGCTGCAGATTTTTTTGAGATACAGTTATCAAATGCTAGTGGCCCAAAAACGTCGGCATTTAAATTTTCTTTTTTTGCCAATTTAGTTATTTCCTCAGCTTCTTTGGAACTAGGAACACTATCTAAGACTTCCTCTGTAGCAGATAATACTGCAATTTTTGGTCTTTCAATTCCAATTCTATTAGAAAAATTTATAACATTTTTTAAAATATGCATTTTTGTTTTTATATTTGGTAAAACGTTTAATGCTCCATCAGTAATAATAAGTGGTTTATCCTCTCGCTCTAAAGTCATATGCCAAATATGACTTAATCTAGTTTTTCCTAATAAATTATATTCTCTTTTAAGAACTTCTTTCATCAAAACATCAGTATGTATATGTCCCTTTACTATAATTCTAATTTTCTCTTCACTTGCAAGTTTTGCTGCGATTGCAGCTGTATTATTTTCAATAGGTTCATGAATTATTTCATATTTTGAAATATCCCATTTTAAATCTTCAGCACATTTTGTGATTTCACTTTTATCCCCAATAAAAATTGGTTCTATTAAATTTTCGTTTACGGCATCTTGAACAGAGAGCATTGGTAAAGGTTTTCCAGCATTAACAATTCCAGCTTTTACACCTTTATTTTTAAGTGCAGCGTTTAATAGATTATTTGGAACAACAATTTCTTTATTTGATAACATAATTATTTTTTTAGAAATTCTAAGTCTTTTTTGATTATAGCTGATACTTTAATTTCTTTTTTAAGATTCATTTTAAATCTTTTATATTTATTTTGTCCAGGATACATTATCTCTTTTATACCTTTGATCTTTGGTAATTTTTTTACCCTTTTAATATTATCTTTAATTCTAGCGCTATAGTTATTCACAAATAAATTTGTTTTAAATGTGATGAATAAATGCCCAATGTTTTGAGGACCTGTAAAATCATCAAATGGATCTTTTACTCTTCCAGCATGATTAGCGCCAGTTAATACTCCACTTAATATATCAACCATCCAAGCTAAACCAGAACCTCTGTAACCTGCAATAGGTAATTGAACTCCATAAAGAGCTTTGTTTGCATCTGTTGTAGACTTACCAAATTTATCTAAAGCTACACCTTCCGGTATTTTTTTGTTATTTCTAGCTGCTACTCTTATTTTACCCCTGTTAATCATTGACATTGAGGTATCTAAAATAAAAGGTATCTTAGAACTAGTCGGTGTACCGAAACAAATTGGATTAGTTCCAAATAAACTTTTCAAAGCTCCATGTGGCGCAACTGCTGGTGGAGCGTTAGTATAAATCATTGTAATTAATTTTTTTTTTACAGCTTGTTCTGCATAGTAACCTGATAAACCGTAATGCCCACTTTTTTTTACTGCAACTAAACCAACTCCAGTTTTTTTTGCATTATGAATTGCTTCTTTAATTGCAATATCCGCAGCCACAAACCCAATACTATTATCAGCATCTATGTGGGAAATAGATTGTGATATTTTTTTTATCTTTATTTTGGGTTTTGGATTAATCAAATTTTTAGAAATTCGATTGCAATACATTTTTAATCTTGAAAGACCATGCCCATAAGCACCAACTAGCTCAGCATTAATAAGTGCATTTGACGAAATTAAAGCATGATTATTACTTAAACCAAAGTTTTTAAAAATTTTTACGATTTTTTTTTTTAGAATCTTTGTCTTCAAATTAACCTTTTCCACGCCATGGGATTGTTTTATCAATAATCTTTCTTAAAGTTACATCAAATAAGAGACCCAACATTCCCATTATAAAAATTGTTATCCAAATAACTTCATATTGAAAATATTTTTTTGCAACGTTTTCAACAAATCCAATACCTGTTGTTCCAGCTAAGAATTCAGCTGCAACTAATGTTCCCCAGCACATCCCAACAGCAACTCTTATTCCTGTCAATATCTCAGGCAGTGAGTTGGGAAAAATAACATACCTTAGTATTTGTTTTTTAGATGCACCTAAAGAGTGAGCAGCATGAATTTTGGATAATTGTGTTCCTGAAGCACCAGCTCTTGCTGAAATAATCATAATTGATAATGACACCATAAATAATAAGAAAACTTTCCCAGTATTATCAATTCCTAAAACAGAAATAATAAGAGGAGCCCAAGCTAAAGGAGGGACTGGTCTGTAAAGTTCAATTAATGGATCAAAGAACCCTTTAGCAAATCTGTTTAGACCCATAAATAATCCTAATGGAACACCTATAATAATTCCAAAAATTAATCCCAAGAAAACTCTCAAGAATGAGTCCCATATATGTCCATAGGGGACAGGAACTTTTATTAGTTTAAAGTCGCCTGTTACAACTTTTAGAACTGCACCTTTAAAATTTTGTTTAACAGTTCCATCTTTTGTATGAACTGGATATTCACCTGGCAAGATGTCTGCAATCCAATCTGGTAGAATAAAACCAATCCATGTACTTACATCCACCATTTTTATCCATAAAAGAGGAATATCTTTATAACCTACACTTGGTTTCGACATTAAAATAAATTTATTAAAAGTATCAGAGGGTTTTGGAAGCCATCTACCAGAGCCCTGTTCTGAACAGCTTGGTCCACTTGCAACAATAGTTCCAGCTGGAAATAAAAAGATATCAATAAGTCTTAACCCACCTTGAGCATCTAACTGTGCATTATCAAATTTGATTATAGCATTTTGCATTTTATCCAAAGCTTTTGGTGGATAAATACTTGCAAACTCTACTCTTCTTGCAATTTTGACAATATTTTTGGCATAAGAAGATGCAATTTCCTCACTATCACTTAAATCATTTCTATAAACTTTGATTTCATCTTTAATTTCTTTAATTTTATTTTTAAATTCTGGGTTATGGTTTCTTATTTTAAAAAATTCGTCACTAATTGAATTTAACTCTTGAGCTGCAGCATGAAATTTTAACCCTCTGTTTGTAGCAGGAACTAGAGGGACCTCTAACGTATTTTCAATACTACCAGAACCTGCATCAATTTTTGTAATACCCCAGCCACCTTCTTGATTTACAGCCTTAAGTCTTTCGTTTAATTCTCTTTCTGTTTCAAACGGATAATCAGGTTTTTGAAAATTTTCAGTTAAAAGATTAATTTTACCAGTTATATCTTCAATTTTTTGTCTAGTTTCATTTTCAAGTAAATCCTCATTTGTCAGTAAGGGTATTAATTGATTTGTTTTATTTATGAAACTTACAAGTATTGTTTTTTGTTCATTATTAAGTTCTTTAGATTTTTTTATCTCATTTGAGAGACTTTCTAGATTCTTGTTTTCTTTTTTAATTTGAGAAGTACTTTTAAATTCTCTTTCTTCTATAGGAAATTGATATTTTAATCCTAGCAATGAGTCATTTACCTTTCCTACTTGGCATAGTTCATTTGCAGATTTTGGATAAAAACCTTTTGCA
>CACKMG010000026.1 GCA_902601235.1 uncultured Pelagibacteraceae bacterium | reverse complement strand
ACCCACGGAGTATTTGAGGAAAAAATAATTGATATTTGTGAGCTAGTTCACAAACATGGCGGACAAGTTTATATGGATGGAGCAAATTTAAACGCCTTAGTCGGAGTTGCAAAGCCTGGAAATTTTGGTCCAGACGTTTGCCATATCAATTTACATAAAACATTTTGTATTCCTCATGGAGGGGGAGGACCTGGAATGGGACCTATTGCATGTAAAAAACATTTACAGGTTTATTTACCTAATCATCCAGTAATAAAAGATTGTGGACCAACTACTGGTATTGGAGCGGTATCGGCTGCTCCTTGGGGTAGTTCAAGTATTCTATCTATTTCTTGGATGTACATTAAAATGATGGGGTCAGCAGGATTAAAACTTGCTACTCAAGTTGCAATTTTAAATGCAAATTATATTGCTCATAGACTAAAAGATCATTTTCCAATTTTGTACAAAGGATCAAATGGCAATGTTGCTCACGAATGTATTATTGATATCAGAAATATTAAATCAGAGACAGGGGTAACTGAAGAAGATATTGCAAAAAGACTAATAGATTTTGGTTTTCATGCACCAACTATGTCATGGCCTGTAGCTGGTACCATGATGATAGAGCCGACTGAAAGTGAGGGTTTGTCAGAAATCGATAGATTTTGCGATACTTTGATTAAGATTAAACAAGAAATTGAAAAAATTAAATCAGGTGAATTCGATAAAATAGATAATCCAATTAAGAATGCTCCTCATACAGACTCTGAGCTTGCCTCAGATAATTGGGAACACAAATACACAAGACAAGAAGCAGCTTATCCATCAAAATTTTTAAGAGCAAATAAATTTTGGCCACCAGTTGCAAGAGTGGATAATGTATACGGTGATAAAAATATATTTTGCACTTGTCCAAGTATGGATGAATTTAAAGAAGATGCAGCTTAATATTTGATGAAAATTGCTGTAGTTGGCTCAGGAATTTCAGGTTTAAGCGCTGCATATTATCTTTCTAAAAATCATCATGTAGACTTATTTGAAAAGGAAGATCATTTTGGAGGTCATTCACATACAATAGATCTCAACATCAGCAATAAAAAGGTTGCTGTAGATATTGGTTTTATTGTGTTTAATTTTAAAACTTATCCTAATTTAATAAAATTTTTTAATGAAAATAAAATTGAAATAGAAAAAAGTGATATGTCTTTCTCTGTCTCATTAAGAAACACTATTTTTGAGTATTGTGGAAAAGGATTAGATGGAATTTTTGTAAACAGATCTAATTTATTCAATCTCAAATTTTTAAGAATGTTTTATGATATTATTAAATTTTATAAAAAGTGTGATCATTTTGATAAATTTGATGAAAACATAACACTTGGTAGTTTTTTAGAAAAGGAAAAACTTTCAAAAGAATTTATAAATTATCACTTAATTCCAATTGTTTCTGCTATTTGGTCTATGCCACCTTATGAAGCTAACCAAATGCCATTAAAATTTTTTTTAAAATTTTTTCAAAATCATGGATTGTTCAAATTAAAAAATAGACCTCAATGGTTTACAGTTTCTAATAGAAGCAGATCTTATGTGCAAAACATTCTTTCGAAAATAAGTGGAGAACATTTTAAAAATTATAATGTTAGTAAAATTAAAAGCAAATCTTCAGGTATAGATTTGTATTACGGCGGAGAAAGCGAATTTTTTAATTATGATAAAGTTGTTATAGCAACACATGCCGATGAAGCACTGTCAATAATTGATAATCCAACAAATGAGGAAAAAGAAATTTTATCCAAGTTTAACTACAGAGAAAATATTGCCTATATTCATACAGATAAAACTGCTATGCCAAAAAATAGGAAAGCATGGAGTTCATGGAATTCTTCTTTAAAAAAAGATGAGGAAAATAAAAGTTCAATAACTTACTGGTTAAATTTGTTACAAAATCTAAGATGTAATGAAGATATATTTCTTACTTTGAATCCTTATTTCGAAATTGATCAATCAAAAATATTAAAAAAAGTAAAATTTACACATCCATATTTTGATCAATCTGCTCTAGATCATCAAAGAGAGCTTCAGAATTTGCAAAATAAAAGAAATATTCTTTTTTGTGGTAGTTATTTTGGTTACGGTTTTCATGAAGATGGAATAAAATCATCTATTGAAATGCTTAAAAACTTCAATGACTAGTTCAATTTATAATGGCACTGTAATTCATAAAAGATTTAAACCAAAAGTACATTTTTTTAGATATAAAGTTTTTTCATTACTGATTGATCTTTCTGAATTAAATGTTTTAGAAAAAAAAATAAACTTTTTCTCTTATAATAGTTTTAATCTAATAAGTTTTTTTGATAAAGATCATGGTGAAAGAGATGGCTCATCTTTAATTGATTGGGTAAAAAAAAATTTAAAAGAAAATAATATTTACCTTGAAGACATTAAAATAAAATTATTATGTTATCCAAGAATTCTGGGCTATGTTTTTAATCCTCTAAGTGTTTTTTACGTTTACGATAAAAAAGATAACTTAATTTCAATATTATATGAGGTTAAAAATACTTTTGGAGAACAGCATACTTACATTTTTGAGGTAAAAAATAATAATATTTTACAACATAGTTGCTCAAAAAAATTTCATGTTTCACCATTTATTGAGATGAATTGTAATTATTTTTTCAAAATCCTTAAACCTGGTGAAAAAATTTCTGTAATAATCGATCAGTACCAGTCAAATGAAAAATTATTATATGCTTCTCAAGATGGTAAAAGGGTAGATTTTACAAGTGCAGAATTAATAAAATCGTACCTAAAACATCCGTTAATGACTTTCAAAATCATTTCAGCGATACATTTTGAAGCGTTTAAATTATGGGCCAAAGGAATAAAATTTATTAAAAAAAAATTAAAAATAAAAAATAATATAACTTTTGAAAATTAATGAGTTTGTATACTTTATCAGACAAAATTGTATTTAATATTTTAAAAGATATTGATTACGGTTATCTAGAAATTAAAACATATCAAGGGAAAGTTCTTAAATTTGGAAAAGAAGATGAGTCTTTAAAAGCAAGAATTAAAATAAAAAAACCATATTTTACTTTCAATTTAATTAAAGGCGGGAGTATTGGTTTTGCAGAGTCATATATGAGAGATGAATTTGATACTGATGATTTATCAAATCTTATTGAAATAACTGCAAGAAATATAAAGATTATTCATAAATTTTCAGGTTTATTGGATTTACCAATCGTAAATTTTATAAAAAATATTTTTATTAAAAATACAAAAAGTAGAAGTAAGAAGAATATTTCAAAACATTATGATTTAGGAAATGAATTTTTTTCATTATGGCTTGATAAAACATTAACTTATTCAAGTGCTATTTTTGAAAAAAAAACTCAAGATTTGTCTGAGGCTCAAAATAATAAATATCAAAAATTAATAAATTTGATTAATCCAAAAAATGGCGACAAGGTTTTGGAAATTGGGTGCGGTTGGGGAGGTTTTGCCGAGTATCTAGGAAAAAAATATGATGTAAAATTAGATTGTATTACAATTTCCAAAAAGCAATATGAATATGCCAAAGAAAGAATTTATAGATGTGGTTTGAATGAAAAAGTTAATATTCAAATTAAAGATTATAGAGATTTAAAGGATAAATATAATTCAATAGCATCAATTGAAATGATTGAAGCAGTTGGACAAAATTACTTAGAAAGTTATTTTAAAACTTTAAAGGGAAACTTAGCAAATAATGGCACAGCAGCTATTCAAGCAATTACAATAGATGATAGTTTATTTGATAGATATAAAAATAAACAAGATTTTATTCAAAAATATATTTTTCCAGGAGGATTTCTTCCAAGTAAAAATAGTATAAATAAATACGTATCTGATAACGGTTTGACAATAAAGTCTTACGACTCTTATGCAAATCATTACTCTAGCACTTTAGCTTTATGGAGAAAAGAGTTTAATAAAAAGTGGGATTTAATAAAAAATCAGGGTTTTGACTCGACATTCAAAAGAATGTGGGAATTCTACCTTTCGTATTGTGAGGCTGGATTTAAATCAAAAAATATTGATTTAATTCAATTTTCACTTCAAAATAAATAACTGAAAGGAGAGATGTGAGCAAAATAAGAAACCTCAAATCAATTTTATTGATAATCTCATTATTCTTAATTACAAACTGTTCAAATAATAGTGCTATGAAACCTGAAGATTTTAAAAATAAAGAACCAAGATTAATAATTGAAAATTATCTTTCTGGAAATGTTAAAGCATGGGGTGTTCTTCAAAACAGATCTGGAAAAGTAACAAGACAATTCTCAGCAGATCTAAATGGAAAATGGGACGGAAAACAACTAATTCTTGATGAAAAATTTAATTGGGATGATGGTGAAATTCAAACAAGACAATGGCAAATTACTAAAATTGACGATAACAATTATGAGGGTACAGCAGGTGATGTTGTTGGAAAGGCAAGAGGGTATTCTTATGGTCCAGCATTTAAATTTGAATATGTTTTATTAGTTCCAGTTAAAGGAAGAGAAATGAAAATTACATTTGATGACTGGATTTTTAAACAAGATGATCGTGTTGCCATTAATAGAGCCACAATGACAAAATTTGGAATTAAGGTTGCTGAGTTGACAGTTGTTTTTGTTAAAGACTAACTATTTTTTTGATATTTAGTAAGTTTTCCAACTAAACCAAAATAAATTTTGTTAGGAAGAAAGCTTAAAATTTTAAGTATAATTGTAAGTGATTTTGGAAAATGTATTTCGAAAATTTTTTTATTTATTAATCCATCATAGATTTTGTCTGCCGCATATTCAGGTGATTTTAAAAAAGGCATTTTAAAATCGTTTTTATCAGTCATTGGAGTTTTTATAAAACCTGGTGAAACTAAGCAAATACGCACATTTGATCTACCAAAATCAAAATATAAACTTTCTGCTAAATTATTAAGTGCCGATTTCGAAGGCCCATATCCAGTAGAATTTGGTAATCCACGATAACCTGCAATAGATGAAACAATTGTGATTATTCCACTTTTTTTATTTTTAAAATACTCCTCTACAGCCTTAATACTGTTCAATGTTCCAAAAAAATTTATCTTAAAAACATCCTCAATTTGTTCAACATCAATATCTCTTTCTTTTTTTGGATTCCATGTTCCAGTAGAAAAAAAACAAATATCTACTTCACCGAATTTTTCTTTAATATTATTAAATACCTCCTTACATTTAGTCTTATCAGTAACATCTAATGGAAAAGAACTTATATTTTCATATTGATCTGAAATTTCCTTAAGAAGATTTTCACGTCTTGCCGAAATTGCAACATTCCAACCCTCATAAGAAAATTTAATAGCCAAAGCTTTTCCAATACCTGTACTACCACCAGTTATCCAAATTGTTTTTTTATTCATAAATAAAGATATATAATACATATATGTTAAAAAATAAATTTTTATCCTTTATTCTTTTTTTTGTAATCACTTTTTCAGCATCATTTATTGGTGGTTTAGCATCGATTAGCTTCAAAGAGCCTTGGTATTCACAACTTGTAAAATCAAATTATAACCCTCCAGATTGGATTTTTGCTCCTGTATGGACGACACTATATTTGATGATGACTCTAGCTATTTGGTTTTATTGGCATACAAAGAATCGAGATATGAATACAGTTTACATTTATTTTATTCATATAGTTTTTAATACAACTTGGAGTATTGTCTTTTTTGGTCTGCATCAAATATTTTTTGCATTACTAATATTAATAATTCTTATCTTATTGATAATTACTCTTATAATAAGGTTTAAACGTGTCAATTTTGTAAGTTATTATTTAATGATTCCCTATTTACTTTGGTGTTGCTATGCACTATTTCTGAATTTTAACATATTTATATTAAATTAAATGAATGATGTTGTAATAGTTGGTGGTGGGATCATAGGTGCTGCAACAGCTTATTTTTTATCTAAAGAAGGCAGGAAAGTAAAAGTAATAGAAAGAGATCCAACTTATAAATCTGCATCTTTTCCACTCTCTTTAGGCGGATTTAGAAGACAATTTTTTCAAAAAGAAAATATTTTATTAGGCAAGTTTGCTAGAGAATTTATTTTTCAAATTCCAGAATTACTCAAAACAGAAAAAAATCCTAAACCTACTGCTAGCATGGTTACAAATGGATATTTATTAATGTTTGGCCCTGAACATGCTGATGAGCAATATAAAGCTTTGGAAAATCATAAAGCATGTGAAGCTGGAACAAAAAATATAAAGGGATCTGAATTATCAAAATTTTTTCCATATATTAATAGCAAAGGTATTGAAACAGCGACTTTTACTGATAATCAAAGTGAAGGTTGGATTGATCCCTTCATGTTTCATAGTGCTCTCAAAAGTAAAGCTACAGAGCTTGGAGCAGAGTTTACTAAAGGTGAGGTAAAATCTCTTTCAGAGATAAAAGCAAAAACTATTATCTCTGCTGCAGGATGTTGGACTAAAGAACTTTTAGAAGATATACCTGTCGAACCACAAAAACACACAGTGTTCAGAGTTAAATGCCCAAAACATATTCCTGAAATGCCATTAACAGGAGATTTAACAACAGGTGTTTATTGGAGACCAGAAGGAAAAGAGTACTTGGCAGGATCACCTAAATCAGTATTTGATGCAAAGGATCTTGAACCTGCTTGGGATGATTTTGAGGAACTTGTGTGGCCTGCACTAGCAAACAGAATACCTGCGATGGAAGAACTTAAGCTAACTGGAGGATGGGCAGGGTATTATGATTGCAATAGATTAGACAATAATGCCGTCGTAGGAAAACACCCAAAGTTTGATAATGTATATTTAGCGACAGGTTTTACTGGGAGAGGTTTAATGCAAGCACCTGGGATTGGTAGAGCTCTCACAGAATTAATTACAACTGGTGCATATCAATCAATTGATATATCAAATATGGCAGTTGAAAGAGTTTTAGGAAAAAAGGCTAGACCAGAACCTTATGTTCTTTAATTAAGTTCCACAAAAAGTTTGATATTTTTGATTTGAAAAAAGTGGCATTTGATAATTAATTATATTTTTTTGCTCTAAATAAGGTTTATTTAATACTTCTAAAAATTTACTAAATGGTTCTATATTTCCGTTATTAGCCTCATTCAAAACTTCCTCTACTTTATGGTTTCTTGGAATAACAAGAGGATTAACACCTCTCATCAATTTTAAATATTTTTCAGGAGTGTTATTGTTAATTTTTAATCTTTCTTGCCATCTTTTTTTCCAATTTTCAAAATCATCTTTTTTAAAATTTTCTTTATTTTCAATTTCAAAATTCATTAAATGACAAAAAGTATTTGTATAATCCATTTTTTCTTGGTGCATCCATGTTAACAAATCTAAAATTAAATATTTATCTTTTTCATCAACTCCAAATAAGCCCAATTTATCTCTCATCATATTAAGCCATTTTTCTTCATATTTTTTTTCAAAAGAATTGATTATTTCAGTTGCTATCTCAACTGCTTTGTTTTGGTCTTTATCGATAAGTGGTAGTAAACACTCTGCAAATCTTGACAGGTTCCATTTTGTAATAACTGGTTGATTACAATAAGCATACCTTCCCATTTGATCAATTGAACTAAATACAGTTTTTGGATCATAAAC
>CACKMG010000025.1 GCA_902601235.1 uncultured Pelagibacteraceae bacterium | reverse complement strand
AATATAAGTTGAAGAAATATATTCTAAGTTAAATGGAGGGTTTTGTCTTATAAGAAGAAATTTACATTTATTAAGATTTAATTTCTGTTTCTTCAAAATCTTAAAAAATTTTCTTTCATAATAATTAAACTTAATAAAGAAACCATTAGCAACAACTTTTGAGTTTATTATAGATAAATTTTTAGGTTCGTAATAAAATATTTTATATCCTTTCTTTTGAATTTCATTAGCTAAAAAAATACTTGAGTCAGTTATGGGATTGAGTTTAGATGGGTAATCACCTTGAATAGCAACAATTCTATTTGTCATATAATTCATTTAAATCTTCGTTTTTAGAAAATTTACTAATCATATGATCTGCGTTTGTTGTTTTATTATCAATTATTTTTTGCAAATGATTCAAAAATAAAGTTTCATTTTTTCTGTTTTTATTCAGAATATCTCTTTTTTCTAATCCTTTTCTAGAAATTTCTAATAGTATTGAGGACCAATAATGAAGATCCTTTCCCATCAATTGGGTATTAAAACCTTTTAGAGGAGACTCAAGATATGCATTAATTATTTTGTCTATTTCCCATTTAGATATTAATTCATAAACTTCATCTAAGTTTCCATACAAAATTCCTACATAAAATGCTGGACCAGCACATAAACAATCCCAACCACAGGTATCCATTGATCTTAATTCAATATATTTTTTTAGTCTGTTTTCGGTAAAAATTGTACTTAGATGTGTAGATAAATCTTTTTCATTTGGCAAACGATTACCTACTTCATCTATTTTACCATCCATAAAATCTTTAAATTTATATTTTTGTCCAGATAGATATTTTTCTTTATCTTGAATAAACAAGATAGGAAAGTTGATTATAAATTCTGCATATTTTTCAAAATTTATTTTTTCAAAAAATAATTTTGGCAATCCACCCCGAGAAGTATTTTGCCAAACTCTTGATCGGTAAGATAAAAAATTACTTTTTTTTCTTTCTACTATTGAGGAATTTGCAAATAAAGAAATTGAAATAGGAACAATTGAATTTATAATTTTAAATTTCTTTATAAAATCTTCCTCTGAACTGTAATCTATATTTAATTGAGTACCGCAAGTTCGATACATCATATCTAAACTCAATTCACCTCCTAAAGGCATATCTTTTGTCATAAGTTTGTATCTTTGTTTTGGATTGTTAGGAATTTCATTTAGTTTTGATATTGGATCAAAACCTGCGCTAACTATACTTATATCAAGCTTTTTTGTAACTTGTCTTAATTCAAATAAATAGTCTTGAGACTCAGCACAAGCTTCATGTATATGATTAAGTTTTTCACCTGATAATTCAATTTGATTACCAGGTTCCAAAGTTATATTTTTTCTACCTTTATTTAAACCAATTATATTACCTTTTTCTAAAATCGGGTTCCAGCCAAATTCCATTAAGGCCGAAAACATCTCTTTTATTTTTGAATAATTAATTCTTTTATTATTTTGATTATTAAATAAAAATTTTTCATGTTCGATACCAATCTTAAAATTTTTTTTATTTTTGATACCAGATTTGAAGTAATTAATAATGGATTCTTTTGTATTAATCATAATAAGTTAAATAGTATTATTTTTATCAATTTAAAGTAAAGAATATGGTTTTCTTGAAAATATTCTTTTAACCATAGGTGCAAAATCATCAAGTGTCATATATTTAAAATTTGGATCAAATGAAGCCTGATCCCAATTTTCACAAAAATTTACAGCATCTTTATAATATTTATGATCTTTGTATTTATCTCTTTGATCTTTATTTTTACCTAAATGATGGGCATAATAATACATTTGAAACTCACCATGTTTTTGTATAATCCAATGTGTCTTTTCACTTACATAAGGTTTAAGCACTGCAGCCGCATACTCTGAATGATTTAATGGAGCTAATACATCTCCAATATCATGTAATAAAGCTGCAACAACCATTTCTTCATCAGCTTTATCATTAAAAGCTCTAGTTGCAGTTTGAAGTGAATGTTCTAATCTTGAAATTTTATAACCTTCTAAGGTTTGAGTGAGTCCACTCATAAACTTCAAAATTCTATCAGCTGTTCCTTTGATATATTCTTGTTCATACTCATCTAATAATAAGTATTCATCCTTAGTTCCATTTTTCATTTCTGTAAAATTAACAGTTTTCATTTAATTATTTGATCCAGTATTTAGTAAAGATAGTTGTGTAATTTTATTATCACCTAAATGATCAATTGGTTTGACTGGATAATCACCAGTGAAGTAATGATCTGTCAATTGAGGATAATTATCATTTCTTTTATCAAAGCCTATAGCTCTATATAAACCTTCTAGAGATAAAAAACTTAATGATTTGGCACCTATATAATCACATATTTCATCATTTGTTTTGTTTGCAGCTAATAATTCTTTTTTTGTAGGTGTATCTACACCATAAAAATCTGGAAATCTAATTTCTGGACAAGCAATTTTTACATGAACTTCTTTAGCACCTGCATCATATAACATCTTAATAATTTTGAGAGAGGTAGTTCCTCTAACAAGAGAGTCATCAACAAGAATTATCTTTTTATCTCTAATTGTTGATTGATTTGCATTTAATTTAAGCTTTACTCCTAAGCTTCTTATTTTTTGGCTTGGCTCTATAAAAGTTCTTCCTACATAATGATTTCTTATAAGACCTAATTCAAATTTTATGCCAAGATGTTGAGCAAAACCAAGTGCTGCTGCATTACCTGAGTCTGGAACTGGAACAACTATATCAGCATTCATATTATTTTCTTTAGCAAGCTCAATACCTAAATTTTTACGATATTCATAAGCACTTTTCCCGTCTAAAATACTATCAGGTCTAGAAAAGTAGATGTATTCAAATACACAAGGTCTTAATCTTTGTTTAGGAAAAGGTTTTATACTTTTAATTTTGTCATTTTCAATTAGAACAATTTCACCATTTTCAACTTCTCTAATAAATTTTGCTCCAATTATATCTAAAGCACAAGTTTCTGAAGCTAGAACATAACTATTGTTTAGTTTGCCTATCACTAAAGGTCTGATACCATAAGGATCTCTTACACCTATCAAAGACATTTGAGTCAACATTACTAAAGCATAACCTCCTTGGATTTGAAATATTGCATCAACAATTTTATCTATAGTTTTTTTTCTTTTTGACTTCGCAATTAATTGAACAATTGTTTCTGTATCAGATGTTGTATAAAAGATAGCACCTTCCTCAACTAATTTATTTCTTAATAAAATTGAATTTGTTAGATTTCCATTATGAGCAACACCGATACCACCAGCGTTAGTATCAGCAAAAAAAGGTTGAATATTTCTTAATGTATTTTCACCTGTAGTACTATATCTATTATGGCCAATAGCATAATTACCTTTTAATTTTTTTAAAACTTTTTCTTCATTAAAATTATCTCCAACTAAACCGAATCTTTTTTCAGAAAAGTAATGATCACCATCAAAAGTCACTATACCGCAGCCCTCTTGACCTCTATGTTGAAGAGCGTGAAGACCGAGTGCTGTTAGAGCAGAAGCATCCTTAGCGTTACTTATTCCAAATACACCACATTCTTCTTTAATTTTGGGGTTATAACTCATTAATTTTTTCTTTTGAGTCTTGGTATGTTTTTTCATTAGGAAATTCTTTCAATAAATAATTACTACCTTTTTCCAAGTATGGAAAGATTAATGATTTATCCAATTTTATGGGCCATTTATCATAATTATAAACAATATGTATCCCTGAAAATATACAAACAGCAATAATATAAGACCTTACGAATCCAAAAAAAAATCCAAATATAGAATCCAGACTACCAAGTCCAGTATATCTAACTGCTTTACTTATTCCTCTATTAATTAATAAAATAAAAAAGATTACCACAATAAAAATAGTTATTCCAAGACCAATATCCAAAACATATTCATTATCAATCACATCTTCTAAATATGGTTTTAATCTTGGAAAAATAATTAAAGTTATAATATATGCAAATAACCATTTTGACATAGCTAAAATGCTTAATACAAAGCCTTTGCTATAACATTTTATCAAAGATATAATTGTAATAATTAAATAAATTAAATCGATGAGTGATACTGAATTATAAAATTCACTAAAGATTTCAGTCATCTATTTTTATTTTTCAAATGGTTTAATAAATAATATTAAAGCAGGTAATAAAGTAAGAACTAATATCATAGCTAATAGCATTGCAATACCTGTGAAAATTCCAAAGTAAATAGTGGGAATGAATTTGGATAAAACTAAAATTGAAAAACCAAATACAATTGTAATAGAAGTATTTAAAATAGCTTTACCAACAGTTGAATGACAAATTTTAATAGTTTCATTGTAGTTATTTATATGACTAAACTCTTCTTTAAATCGATATATGTAATGAATGCTATTATCGACTGCTATTCCAATTGTGATCGCTGCGATAGTAATAGTCATCATATCTAGTGGAATTCCAAGTAAACCAATTATTCCTAAAATAAAAAAAGCAGCAATAAAGTTTGGTAAAACACCAATTAAAGACAATTTAATATTTTTAAAAAGGATTAGAAACATTAAAAATATACCAATCATTACAAACCCCAAAGTTAATATTTGTGATGTAAATAAACTTTGAAGCAGGTTATTAAATAAAATCAAAACTCCAGCTAACTTAAATTCTTTTTCATTTAACCCTATTTTATTTTTTAAATCATAATTAATTTTTTTTATTAATTCATTTCTTCTCAAATTTTCTTGTGAGTCTATTATTCTTAGATTTACTCTCGCTTCGTTGTTTTTAATAGATATATATGGATCTATTATCTCTGTTTTTATACTCTCAGGAATTTTTGAATATAAAACCCCCATCTCTAAAGTGCCTAAAGGTTTATTATTGTTTAATGAGGTAGCTACATCAATAATTGAAGAAAAAGATAAAACTTTTCCAGTTTCTGGTAAGCTATCTAGGTAATTATGAACTGAAGTTATCTTATCAATCTTATCTTTGGTAAACCAATATTTATCATTGCTTTGGTTATCATTTTCATTATCCCAATCTTCAAAATCATCCTCATCATCAGTTTTAAGTTCTTTCTCAGGAAATTTTATAATTACTTCTAAAGGAGTAGTTCCTCCAAGTTTTTCATCAATTAATTTCATCCCCTTATAAATTTCAGTATTTTTATTAAAGTAATTAATAAAACTGTTTTCAACTTCAAGTCGGCTAATACCTATTATACTTAAAATTATTGCCAAACCTGTTATTATAAAAATCAATTTTTGATATTTTTGAGAAATTTTTGAAAAGAATAAAGTTATTTTTGATTCCTTATATTTATTTAATGAAATATTTTCTACGGCAACGAAATTGATTAGAGTAGGGAGTAAAATAAAAGTGACGATGAAAGATGTTATCAAACCCATAGTCATCATCCAGCCAAAGTCGATAATTGGTTTTATTTCACTAAATATTAGAGAAAGAAAAGCTATAATAGTCGTTAAAACTGTATACAGAATTGGCCAGAACATTTTTTTAGTAGTCAAAATTAGTAAGTCCAAAATATTTTTGTTAGGAAAGTTTTCTTTAAGTTGTAAAAATCTTGTACTCATATGAATGTTCATAGCCATAGTTAAAATTAGCATTAAAGCAATAAAGTTTGAGGATATAACTGTTACTTTCCAACCTAGGAGCCCAAGTAAACCAGTCATAATCACCACAGAAAATAAACAGCTACTTATTGGAACTAAAATCCAAATTAGTTTACGAAAAACATACCATAGTGTTGCTATTATAAATAACAAAACACCAAAACCAAAAACTATTATATCATTTTTGATAAATGTCATCATATCATCAGCGATCATAGGTATTCCACCCAAATGAATTTTTCCAATATCCTCATAACTTTTAATTACTTCTCTAATTTCAAGAATATTATTATGATTTTGTTTTTTTATATTATCTCTATAAATTTCGATTTCTTTTTTTGATTTATTTCCAATGTCATTCAATGCGTTAATTTTTTTTAAATAGACTATGATACCACTTGTTTTACCATCCTCACTTATCACAAAATTCCTAAACACTGGACTACTAACAATTTCTTTGAACCCTCTTAATTTATCAACATCATCATCCTTGAGAGTTTTAAAATTTGCTAATCTCTCTTGAAGAGGTGCTTCTGAATTATCTAATAGAGGTATATCTAGTAAGGTAACAACATTATGAACCCAGTCTAAACTTTGAATTTTGTATTTTAGACTTAAAAGATTATTAATTGAGGCATCAGTAATCATACCATCATTTGGAGTGTAAGTTAAAATTAGAAACTCTTTAGAACCGTATCTTTCTGATATTTCTTGAAGGTATTTTAAATCTGGATCTCCCTCAATTAGCAAAGTTTCTGATGATGCATCTAACCTAAAGTCCTTTGAATAATATCCAAAATTTAGTAAAGCAATTAATAAGACAACAAAAATAAACTTTGGATTTTTAATAATTATATTTTGATATAATTGGGCGAACATACCCCTTTTATATTTTAATTTAACTATTTTGAGTATCTTTAAATTTGGTAAACATTGCCTCAAATTCTAAGAATACATTTCCAGTAGGACCATGTCTTTGTTTCCCAATAATTAATTCTGCTAAATTTGCAACTTCATTCATTTTAGCTTGCCATTCAGCATGCTCTACAGTTGCAGGCTTTGGCTCTTTGTTTTCTAGGTAGTAAGCTTCTCTATAAACAAACATTACAACATCTGCATCCTGCTCTATAGAACCTGACTCCCTTAAATCAGATAATTGAGGTTTTTTATTATCTCTTTGTTCAACTTGTCTTGATAATTGTGAGAGTGCTACAACAGGTACAGATAACTCCTTAGCAATTGCTTTTAAACCTTGAGTGATTTCTGAGACTTCTTGTACACGTCCATCCTTATAATTTGAAGTTCCTCTCATTAACTGAATATAATCAACAATTATCATATCAAGTCCCTCAACTCTTTTTATTCTTCTAGCTCTATTGCTCATTGCTGCAATAGTTATTGCTGGAGTTTCATCTATAAACAATGGTAACTCGGCGATATCTTTTGAAGTTTCTAAGAACTTATCAAATTGTTCATCAGAAATTCTTCCTCTTCTAATATCATTAGATTTTATTCTGGACTGTTCAGCTAAAATTCTAGTTGATAATTGTTCAGATGACATTTCTAAAGAAAAAAAAGCAATTGAAGATTTTCTACCACTTTCTTGTAATTTTTTAGATGCATTGAATGCAATATTAGTAGCTAATGCAGTTTTTCCCATACCTGGTCTTCCAGCAATTATAATCAGATCAGATTTATGAAGACCACCCAATCTATCATCCAAATCTTTTAGTCCTGTTGGCACACCAACTATTCCTTCTTCATTTTTATAAGCTGCAGATGCCATATCAATTGTGTTTTTCAAAGCTTTATCAAATTTAATAAAGCTAGAACTGAAAGAACCTCTCTCAGCTAATTTAAATAATTCTTTTTCAGAATTTTCAATAATTGTTTGTCCAGTTGTATTTAGATCACCTAATTTAGCGTCATCAATTGTTTGTTCTGAAATTTTTATCAATTCTCTTCTTACAAACATATCGTAAATTATTTTTGAATATTCTATAGCTTGTCTTGTTGAAGTAGAGAATTTGG
>CACKMG010000024.1 GCA_902601235.1 uncultured Pelagibacteraceae bacterium | reverse complement strand
TTGATTAAAAAAAAGTAAGCTAATAAATATACTTATAAAATATTTGATCATTTATTTTGTAAAAAAAAATCTCCCCCAACTTAGTTGGGAGAGATTCAAAGATTTAATAACTTTAACCTTATTTAGTAAAAGCTTTCCAAACTTTCTCATTATCTTTCAGCCATTTTTTAGCTGCATCTTCATGAGTCATTTTATCAATGTCAACTAAAGCTGCCATTGCTCCAATTTGACTTGTTGAAAAAGAAAGTTTTTTAAACATTTTAGCTGCATCTGGATGAGTTTTTGGAAAGTCAGCATTGACTGCTTTCTTCAAATAACCATCTGGAGATCCACATTTTCCATCTCCACCATCTTCAGGTCTACATCCAGCTGTGTATGGAGGAAAATCGATGAATGTAAAACCAGCACCATCAGTAAAGTTAGGTGTCCAGTTAAAGATAATTGTTCCTCTTCCCTCTTTTTCAGCTGCTGCTAACTCTGCCCAAAGTGCGTCTGCACTTCCAGCAAATTTAACCCACCAAAGATCTCCTAAACCTAAAGCGTCAACCCTTTGTGGAATTAAATCACCATGCCAAGTTTGTGGACCTTCCAACATTCTTCCTTTTCCATCTGGAGAATCAGGTGTTGTAAAGTTTTTAGCACAGTCTGGATTTTTTAAAGCAGTCCAGTCTGGTAGTCCTGGGCATAATCCTTTTTCAGCAACCCAATTAGGATATCCCATATCCTCAAGTGTTCTTGCTTCATGGTCTCCCCAATCTAGCAATCCACCTTTATCAAGAGCCGTTGTGAATGATTTTCCAAAAGCAGATTCCCATACCTCGTGGGATATAGTAACGTCCCCAATTCTAATTGACTCGTACACTGCTTGTGAGTCAGCATTCACGTATTTAACGTTATTACCCATGCTTTCCATTATTCCACCAATAACGTAAGCCATTACAATTTGACTTGACCAGTTGTGTGTCGGAATTACGATGGGTTTTTTGCTATCCGCATTAGATAGTCCAGCAAAACTGACTACTGAGATTATCGCTGCAGAAATTAATGATATTATTTTTCGCATTATTTTCCCTTTCTTAATATTAAGTGTAGATAGTATGTGCCTAAGTAAAATGATAGTCAACTACTAGATATTTATATAATATAACAATAGATTATAAAAAATGTCGCAAACTTCTTTAGATATAAAGGAACCAGGCCTTAATGTGTTACCACCTGGAGTTGAAAGACATGTAGTTAATGCAGGAGGTCTAACTGGGTTACAAATTTTCCCCGATGATGAAATAGAAATTATTAATGATGAAGGAAATCAGATTTGTGAGATAATTTGTTTTGATAAAGACGGAAAATCTGAAAATGGAATTCTTAATTTAAAAGAGAATGCTAAGAAAAGTTTTATAAAAGAAATTTTACTGAGAAAAGATGAAAGTTCTTTAATTACCAATCTTCAATTAAAAAAACGAAATTTAAATATAAATAAATCAAAATCATCAATTTTATTTGATGATAAAACTCCCAGTGGTGAAAAAATTAAGATTAAATCAAAAGATAAATGCTATGCAATTTTTTCAGCACCACAAAATGATATGTTAGTAAATGAACAAAATCCCTCAAGCGATTTAACAATATTTATAAAAAGAGCAAAAATTATTAATGATAAAGAATTATCAATTATACCTGATCCAGTTTATGAACCTAATTACGAAAAGAATATTGACAGAGAAACTGCAATTTCTTTTCAAGTAAAAGAAGGTGATTACATTCAGGTTATTAGCCCAGCAGGAAGACAATGTTCTGACTTTGTGGCATTTGACACAAAAAAACTAGATAAAAAAATTGAAAAAGGACTTGATTGGCAAACAACAAGAACTTTCATGGGTAATACTTTTCCAGGACCAGGATTGTTCTCAAAATTTTATGACACTGATCATGAGCCATTAGTAGAAGTTATCAGAGATACAGTTGGCAAACATGATACTTTTAACCTAGCTTGTACCTCAAAATATTATGAAGATGCAGGTTATTTTGGTCATCCAAATTGTTCTGACAATCTAAACAACTCAATGGAAAAATATGGTGTCCAAAAACAAAAAGGGTGGCAAGCAATTAACTTATTTTTTAATACTTCATCTACAGGCTTAAACTCTGTTATTTCAGATGAATCATTTGCAAGACCAGGTGATTATGTAATGTTTAGAGCTTTAAAAGACTTAACAATAGGAACTACAGCATGTCCAAGTGATATCGATGCGTGTAATTCATGGAATCCAACAGATATTTTTGTTAGAACTTATGACAAAAAAAAAGAATTTTCAAAATCATTTGCTTTTAGAATGAAAACAGACTCTGAAAAAAAACTTACAAGAAACTCTGGTTTTTATGAAAAAACATCAAAACTAACTAGAAACTTTATTGATGCAAGAGGATTTTGGTTACCTAACGATTACACTAAACATGGTGTAGTTGAGGAGTATAATGCTTGTAGAGAAAAAGCAGTTCTAATTGACTTATCTTCTTTAAGAAAATTTGAAATTATTGGACCAGATGCTGAGGAGTTAATGAATTATACATTAACGAGAAACATTAAAAAGCTTTCTGTTGGTCAAGTAGTGTATTCTGCAATGTGTTATGAAAATGGAATGATGTTTGATGATGGCACATTATTAAGATTAAGTGAAACTGGTTTTAGATGGATTTGTGGGGATGAATATGCTGGAGAATGGTTAAAAGAAGTAGCTAAGAAAAAAAACTTTAAGGTAAATGTAAAAAACTCAACAGATCAAATTAGCAATGTTTCAATTCAAGGACCTAAAAGTAGAGAAATTTTAAAAAAATTAATTTTTACTCCCCCAACTCAACCATCAATAGATGAATTGGAATGGTTTAGGTTTACAATTTGTAGAATTGAAGAGCTTCAAGGTATTCCACTAATTGTTTCCAGAACAGGTTATACGGGTGAACTTGGTTATGAAGTCTGGTGTCACCCAAAACATGCGCCTGAAGTGTGGGATAAACTTATGAAAGCTGGAAAAGATTACGGTTTAATTCCTGCAGGATTTGCCGCTTTAGATAAATTAAGAATTGAAGCTGGTTTAATTTTATTTGGTAATGAATTTGATGGTCAACAAGATCCTTTTGAAGCTGGAATTGGTTTTACTGTTCCACTTAAAACCAAAGAGGAAGATTTTATAGGAAAAGAAATTTTAAAAGAAAGAAAAGCCAATCCACAAAAGAAACTTGTCGGTTTGGAGCTTATTGGGAAAGAACATGCTGGCCATGGTGATTGCGTTCATGTTGGAAGATCCCAGGTTGGAATAATCACAAGTGGTTGCTTATCAACAACTCTTAACAAAAATATAGCATTATGTAGAATTGATAATCAATATTCTGAAATAGGTACTGAGGTTGAAGTTGGTAAAATTGATGGTCATCAAAAAAGAATTTCTGCCAAAGTAGTTGCTTTTCCACACTTTGATCCTAAGAAAGCTAGAGTTAGATCTTAATGCCAAAAACAGCAAAAGATTTACTAGAATTTTGGGAAGATCAGATGAAACTTTCTCACATGTCTAGTAATTATTTTTTTAGAAAATCACCTTCTCATTATCATATGATGCTTCTAGTAATGCATGCTTACAAATATAAAGAAGATTTAACAGTTGAGGAGTTAAAGACAAAATTATTTAAAACCTCTCGCCCTAAGTCAGCTTTAATGATTAATGAAGCATGTGAAAAAGGGTTTTTTTTCCTTGAAAAAACCTCAGGAGACCAACGAAAAAAACATATAAAACCAAGTGCATCGTTTATTGAGGAATTCAATAAATACATCGAAACGCTTAAACATTTAAGTTTTTAGAGCATTACAACTTTTACTTATATTTTTTATATATATAAAAAATTATATATTTACGTCGCATGAAAAATAAAGATGTGACTATGTCATTACCGACAAAAGCAAAAGTAGTAATAATCGGTGGAGGTATCCACGGTCTAAGTACTGCTTGGAAACTATCAGAAACTTATAAAAATCCGGGTGAAATCATAGTTTTAGAAAAAAAGGATACTGCTGCTGGAGCAAGTGGAATAGCTTGTGGAGTAGTAAGAAATAATTATTTCCAACCAGCAATGAGAGAATTAATGGCCCACTCAGTTTCTGTTTGGGAAAGTGATCCAAAAGCGTTCAAATATAATCCTGTGGGCTATTTACAAATATCACCTGAAGTAATGCACAAGGATGTTGCAAGTATTTATGAACAACAAAAAGCAATAGGTTATGAGTCTGATTTTATAGAAGGTGAAAAAGATTGTATGAAATATATGAAGGGCATGTTTGATGACTGGCAGGCACAAGGCATTACTTCAGTTCTTCATGAAAAAAAAGGTGGATATGCTTTTAATAAAGATTCCATTAAAGCCTTAGAAAATAAATCTACTTCTAACGGAGTTCAAGTAATGAAAGGTGTCAAAGTTACAGGATTTAAAAGAGGAAGTAATAGTAAAGCTGTCACAGGCGTAGAAACAGATAAAGGCACAATCGATTGTGAACAAGTGGTTATAGGAGCGGGACCGTGGGCAAGAGATTTTTGGAATATGTTGGAATTGCCAAAGACTGCTAATATAAAAGGAAAAGATGGTAAAATGCATGTAACTGACATGTGGACTTACTGGATGCTTCAAGAAGGTGTTATTGGTGTAGAGCCAGATTTCTTAAAAACAAACGATGGAAAACAACCACCTGTAGTTCATGTAGACTCTACTGCACCATTATATTCTGACAAAACAAAAAAATTAATCACAGACAAAATTTGGGGAATTTATTATAAACCTGACATTGATGGCCTAGGCGTTCAAGGCGGAACATCGCCTTACATTGTAAAAAAACATTTTGATAAAGTAAATGTTGATCCCTATGGAATTGAGTCGCCAGAATATCAAACGACTAATGCATTTAGTGAAATGTGGTGCTCAGCATTAGCACATTGTCAAAAAAGATTTGAGGGAAAATCTGATTTATATAGAAAAGGTCCTTCAGGCGGTCTAGGGTGCATGACGCCAGACTCATTTCCAATCTTTGATAGATTTTTTGAAAACGTTTATATGATTGCCGATGCCAACCACGGTTATAAAATGATTGGTGTTGGTGAACTAGTGGCAAAAGAAATTCTTGGTACTGAAAGTGATTTATTAAAACCATTTAGATTCAACCGTTACGAGAAGGGAGAACTTCACCCTACTTCGAACAGTCCGTTTCCTTGGAGTTAAACTTCAAGCCTAGACACTAATAAATTTTTCAGTTACGTTTGAATAAATTTATAATTCATTGAGGGGAAAAATGACGGATCTAGAAAAGCATGTAAACCGACCTGGTAGAGACAAGCAAGTAAAAAAAGTTAGAGAAAAAATTAACGAACTGGGAATTACCTATATTTATTATCAATTTATTTCTGTTACAGGAAGAGTTGTTGGTAAGGGAATACCTGCAGATCATTGGGAAAGAACAGCAGAAAAAGGTTTTCAATTAGTATACGGGGCTACAGCAAACTTGTTTTTAGATCGTCATAATAATTATATAGGTTATGGACCTGAAGCAATGGAATTAGTAGGGATACCTGACCCTGAAACTTTCTGTCAATTGCCTTGGGATAAAAGAGTAGGAAGAGTTTTTGTGACTTGTTTCAGAAATAGAGAAGAGAGAAATAATCCAGGAGGACATTTAACTTCTGACTGTAGAGGAAATTTAAGAATTTTTATGGATGAATTTCAAAAAAAACATGGTTTAGAATTAAGGGTTGGAACTGAACCTGAAATGATGTGGCTTACAAAAAATGATGATGGTACTCCTACTGGAAAAGGATTTTCAAAACCATTTTGTTATCACATAGATCAATTTGAGTCATTGAGACCAGTATTCATGAAAGTAATTGAATACGCAAAAGCTATGGGTCTAGATATGATTCAAGGAGATCACGAGGATGCTCCAGGTCAATTAGAATTAAATTGGACTTATGACAACGTACTTCGAAATGCAGACAGACTATCAACTTATAGACAAATATGTGCTCAGGTTGCTAGAGAACATAATCTAATTGCATGTTTTATGACAAAGCCATTTATGGGGGTTTCTGCTAGTGGTTGTCATACAAATATGTCTTTATGGAAAGGTGGAAAAATTAAAACAAATAAACTTGGACACAAATCTTTACCAGGAGTTGAAGAGGTTTTTGGTTATGTTGAAGGCGGAACTAATACGTTTATGCCTGATACAAAAGATATGCAATTGCCAGGTAAAATTGGTTTACAATCAATAGCCGGTATCATGGAACACCTTCCTGCTTTAACAGCGTTAGGATCTTCAACAGTAAATTCTTATAGAAGATTGTGGGATCAAGGATTTTGGGCACCTGTTTATGCTGACTGGGGTTACCAAAATAGAACTTGTGGATTAAGAGTATCAGCACCAGGAAGATTTGAATACAGATCTGTTGACTCAATGCATAATCCTTACTTGTTAGGTGCTGCATTATTAAAAGCTTGTGATCATGGAATAAGTAATAAAATGAAACCTGCTGATCCAGAGTCTAGAAATATTTATGAAGCTCAAAAAGCTGGTAAGGATGTAAAAAAACTTCCTTTAAGTTTAGGTGAAGCTTTAGAAAGATTATCAGAAGATAAGGTAATTAAATCGGCTATGCCAGATGAAATGTATAAAGTTTTTCACTGGTATAAAAATGATGAATGGGAAAGATTTTTAGGTGCAACAACTCAATGGGATCTAGATACTTACTTAGATTGCTTACCATAGAAAATAAAATAAAGAGGAAAAGTATATGTGCGGAATAGCAGGTTTAATTCATAGAGGAAAATCTTCAAAAGTTGGTCATGAATTACAAGGTATGTTGCAAGCCTTAAAGCATAGAGGTGAAGACTCTACGGGTTATGCATTATATGGAGATACTGATGGAAAAAATTTTATCATGAGATTTAAAGTTGGTGAAAATGTTGGAGAAGGTAGCACGTCAGTTGCTGAAGATGTATCAGTTTATGATGAAAGAAAAAAAATTGTAGATAGTTACCTTTCTGAAATGGGAGCAAAAATTATAAAAGAGGAAAGAATTCTTCCTTACTCTTTAAGGTATGAAATTGAATACAATAAAAAAGATTTACTAGAATTTTCACAAAAAATTGAAAGTATTCCAGGAGTGGAAATACTATCAATGGGCAAATCATTAGAAGTAATCAAAGATCTTGGAAATGCCAAAATGGTTTGTGACAGATATAATCTTGATAAACTTGTTGGCACTCACGCAATAGGCCATGCTAGAATGGCGACAGAGTCGGGTGTAGATATCAAATCAGCCCATCCTTTTTGGGGTTATCCATTTAGTGATGTTTCAGTTGTTCACAATGGTCAGTTGACAAATTATTGGAATAATAGAAGAGCTCTAGAAAATAAAGGAATGAGATTCATGTCTGAGTGTGACTCAGAACTTATTGCTGTTTATTTAGCAGAAAAAATGAGAGATGGGGCATCTTTAGAAGAAGGTATGAAAGAGTCTTTAACTGGATTAGATGGTGTCTTTACTTATTTTGTAGCTACAAAAGACTCTTTAGGTATGGCAAAAGACACTATGGCTGCAAAACCTTTAGTTTTGTATGAGTCTGATGAATTAGTAGCAATGGGTTCAGAGGAAATAGCAATTAGATCAATCTTGCCACAAGAAATTGATACTTACGATCCGTTTGATGGAGAGGTTAAAGTATGGCAAATATAAAAAATGTTACAAAAAAAACTAAAGCCCAAGCTATGGGTATGCACTCCGAAGTTTTAACAGGTAGAACACAACAAAAATTTTTTAATCCTGATGAGGCAAAATTTTTATTATTTTGGAACTTACGATGTAGATTTTAATAAAAGAACAGATCTAGACGTTAAAGATATGACAGCAGCAGATGCGAACAAAAAAATTGATAATTTAATGAGCCAAGGCTATGGAACTATAGTTATTAAAAACCCACAAGGTAAACATAGTTTGGGTGTAGGAATTTTAAACAAACTAAATTTAATTTTTGAGGGCAGTTTGGGA
>CACKMG010000023.1 GCA_902601235.1 uncultured Pelagibacteraceae bacterium | reverse complement strand
TCATTGTAAAATTGATCATAAGTATTTCTCTTTAAACACTCTAGTAAAGATGGATCTTCTAAAATAAGTACACCATTTTCTGATAAAACTAAATTAATAGATTTAAATACGTTATTTAAGTTTTTTATATGTGTAATTGTGTTTGCAGAATAAATTAAATCAAAATTATCTATTTTTTTCTTTAATTTTTTCGCAAGCTCGTAATCCCAATATTTAGAAATTGTATTAAATTTTTGTTTTTTTGTTATTTTTTCTATATTAGCGCAAGGTTCGATCCCAATAGAAATTTTTTTGTCAAAATTTTTTAAAAATGAACCATCATTACTTCCAATTTCTAAAATATTTTTAGGAGCAAAATTTTTTTTAATTTTTTTTGATAGTTCTTTAAAAGAATTATTCATTGTTTTTGACATAGATGATCTATAAGGATATTCATTGTTGAACATCATCTTACTTGGAAAAGTTTTTTTGATTGAAACAAGATAATTTTTTTTATTAAAACAAACTATTAATCTATATTTTTTCTGTTTTTTTTTAGTTTGTGATTTTTTTAAATAATAATTAGCTAAAGGCTGCAAACCCAAATCTAAAAATTCAATGTTATTAGTCATTTAAATTTCTTAAATCGTAAAAAATTATTGGCCACTCTTTAACCTTTGTATTTTTATTAAACCAATAAGGTAAAAATCTTTCTGCTAAAAACGCATAAATTCTTATGCTGCCATATCCTTTTAAGTTAAATCCAAATATATCCTCACATTTTTTTAACCAAGTAAATAACGTTTCATAGTAATTCTTCATTATATCTTTAGATTTACAAATAAACATATTGCCTTGGTTATAAGAAGTTTCAGTATTCACAAATTTCTTAAAATCATTTCTATTTTCATCATCTAAAAGATCTATTGCTTTTTCTAAAACACCATTTCCATGAAACATATCGAATTGAAATTTTATAGTTCTATTCTTTTTGAAAATTGCACCTGGGTTAAGAAGTAAATTTTTTTTTCCATATTTAAAAACTTTCATCCATTTTATGCCATCAATTGAAATTTTATCACCTAAAATAACTTGATAATTTTCCCATTCTTCAGGTATATTTTTTAAAATAGACTCTTGAAATTGAAATTTTTCTTGAAGTTTTTCATTTTTGTTTTGCCAAAATCTTCTGTAAGCACAGAAGCCAATCCATTCATCATCAGGGATATTATCTAAGTGATTTTTCCAGAGCCAATAATGAAAAGTATATTCCCCGTAGTAAGGATTTTTATTTGATATGTTTTCTCCACTGTTATCTGTAAGCCATCCATCCGAAAAATTATTAGCACCCAGTCCTACAGGTAAATATTGCAAATTTTTTACATTATCCAGTAGATTATCTTCTAAACACAAACAATAAATTTTAGCTTTTTTCATTTAAATCAAAAAAAAAATCCAAATGGTCTATTATTTTTATCTTTCGCTGATAGGATTGGTTTTTTTACTGGCCATTTAATCTTGAGTTCCGGATCATTCCAAAATATTCCAGATTCACTCTCTTTATTTCTATATTCTGTGCATCCATACATTACTATATTTTCTTTCTTCAGGCCTAAAAAACCATGAGCAAAACCAGGTGGAATAAAGATAGATTTACAATTTTTATCATTTAAAACTATCTTAAAGTGCTTACCAAAAGTTTTAGAGTTAGGCCTACAATCTAAAGCAACATCAAAAATTTCACCTTTTAAAACTGAAAGAAATTTCCCTTGAGGATTTTTTCTTTGAAAATGAAGTCCTCTAAGTACATTTTGTTTTGATTTAGAAACAACATAAAATTTTAATTTGGATTTTACAATTTTTTCTAACACTAATTCTCGAAAGTAACCTCTTTTATCAATATGGCTTTTTGAATTAAAAATAATTAAGTCTTTAAATTTTGTTTTAATTTTTTTCATCTATGATCTTTTATAAACATAAGAGTATTTTAGCAACTAATTGTTAATTACATCATTAATAAGATTTTTCTTTTTTTTAATTATTTTAATAAGATCTTTTAAATCAATATTTTTGGGATTATATTTAATAAGTTCAATTTTTACTAATCCAAATTGATTATAAAAATCTTTCCAAAAATAATTTGTCGGGTTTTTTTTATATATCTTTTTTTGTTTATGAATAATTTCTTTATATCTCAGACTAATTTTTTGAACTATATTTTTTGGATAAATATCAATATTTTTCCTAAATATTGAGCATAATTTAATATTATTTTCTATCATTATTTTTGATAAACCTAATTCATATTTGTCAACAATCGTTTGTCTTTTTTTAAAAGGTCTAATCTTTTTCCACCATTTAAAAATACTTTTATTGGATAATATTTTAGATGAAAAACAAAAAAAGTAAGATTGTATATGTTCTGTTAGTTCATAGGATTTTGTAAGACCCCAAAATTTACTTTCGCTTATTTTAATTTTTTTTAGTTTATTGATTAATCTATCTTTTTTTACAAACAAAACGCTTGAATTTAAAAAAAATAAATTTTCATTAGAATAATTTTTTTTTAATTTTTTTAGGTAGTATTCAAGTCCACATTTGTAAGAATAAAAATCATACCCAACATTTTTTCTCCTTATAATTTTTACTGATTTTGGAAATTTTTTTATTTGATTAATCTTTAAATTTGTTGATATAAAAATGATTTTTTTAAAGAAAGAATTACTTTTTCTTAAAAATTTCAGAATATCATCTCTAATTAAACCATTAGAGTGATAATGTGCAAAAATTAAGTAATTATTTTTTTTCATTAAATAGATATTAGAAATAATTAAATGTAATTTTTTTATAATTTCTTAAGATAATTTGAATAATCACATTTACCGTAGAAATTAATAGAATTTCTAATTTCTTTTTTCCCAATCCATTTGTTATTAAATGCAATTTCCTCTAAACAGGCTATTTTAAGACCCTGTCTATTTTCAATAGCTTGAACAAAAGAAGATGTTTTATAAAAATCATCCATAGATCCAGTGTCTAACCATGCACCTCCTCTTCCAATTAATTCTGCTGATAATTTATTTTTTGTTTTATAGAATTTTAGTAAATCTATGATTTCTAATTCACCTCTTTTAGATGGTTTTAATTTTTTTGCATATTTAACAACACTATTATCGAAATAATATAGTCCAGTTATTGCAAGATCTGAAAAAAATTTTTTTGGCTTTTCTTGAATTTTTGTGATTTTATTTCGATTATTAATTTTTGCTACACCAAATAATTCTGGTTTAATAACTTTATGAAGTATTACCTTTGCTCCATTTTTTAATTTTGTATTATACAGAAGTAATTTTGAAAGATTTTGACCATAAAAAAAATTATCTCCTAAAATCATTGCAACATTTTCTTTGCCAATAAATTTTTCACCTATTATAAAAGCATCAGGCAATCCTCTTGGTTTTGATTGTTCAAGATAGGTTATTTTTATTCCTAGGTTATTACCACTTGGTAAAATTTTTTTATATTGGTTTAGCTGACCTTTATTTACTATAATTAATATATCTTTGATTTGTGATAACATTAGAATTGATAATGGATAAAAAATTAATGGCTTGTCATAAATAGGCAGTAATTGTTTATTTACAGCTTTCGTTAATGGACTCATCCTTGTTCCTTTGCCACCAGCTAATATAATTCCTTTTTTGATCATCTTTTACCTAATCTGTTTGTAATATCTTTTTTTTGTAGTGATTTATAATAAGACTTATTTTCAAAATACCAATTAATTGTCAATTGTATTCCTTTAGAAAAATTAGTTTTAGGTCGCCATTTGAGTTTTTTTTTAATCTTATTACTATTTAGAGCGTATCTAACATCATGGCCAGGACGGTCTTTGATGAAATTAATTTTTACTTTTTTACCTAATGAAATTATTTTTTTTGAATTTTTTAAAAGTTCTTTTGTGACTTGTAAATTATTTAAGTTTTTATTAGATCCAATATTATAAAATTCTCCAATTTTACCTTTTTCAAAAACCTTTATTAATGCCTCACAATGATCTTTTACATATATCCATTCTCTACAATTAGTACCTTTTCCATATATTGGAAGAGGCCTATTATTCATAATATTATAAATTAGTTTTGGAATTAATTTCTCAGGGTGTTGTTTTGGACCATAGTTATTAGAACAATTTGTAACGATAGCAGGTAAATTATAAGTTCTTATGTATGAACTAACCAAATGATCAGATGCTGCTTTACTAGCTGCATAGGGTGAACTTGGTTGATAAGGATGATTTTCATCAGTTCTTCCCTTTAAAACATCTCCATAAACCTCATCAGTCGAAATGTGAATTAATTTAGATTTATTTTTTCTAGAAAAAATTTTGAAACATTCTAACAAATTATATACTCCTACAATGTTACTTTGGATAAAGTTCCCGGGACTATCTATTGATCTATCTACATGTGTTTCCGCTGCTAAGTTGAAAATTCCTGACGGCTTGAATTTTTTAAAAATCTTACCAATTTTCTTATTAGCAATATCAAGTTTTATAAATTTATATTTTTTAGATTTTATAAAATCTTTTGTATTATAGAAATTTGATGAGTAAGTTCCTTTATCTATATTAATTACATAAAAATTTTTTTTTAATAATAGTTCTATGAGATTACTACCTATAAATCCTAACCCACCAGTAACTATGATTTTTTTCATTTTTTGATTTTTACATTAAAAACAAATATTAGTATAGTTGAGTATATATATATTATGTCAATAACTAGGCAAAATCTTTCAGTGATTATTGTAAGTTACAAAAGCGAGAATGTAATTGAAAATTGTATAAATTCTATTGATCCTGAAATTGAAATAATTGTTATTGATAATTCTAGCAATGATGAATTAAAAAAAAAAATTGAAGCAAAGTATAAAAATGTCAGATGTATTTTATCAAAAGAAAATTTAGGTATGGGCGCTGGAAATAATTTAGGTATCAAAAATGTTAAAAAGGATTTTGCATTAATATTAAATCCAGATGTCGTTTTAGAAAAAAATTCTATGAATGAGATATTCACTATATCAAAAGAAATTGATGATTTTGCAATTATAGCTCCTATTTCAGATAAAAAAGAATATCCAAATTATATTTTAAAAAAAGATCATAATTTTGACTCAGTCAAACCTTTTCAAGTCAAAAGTGTTGATGGATTTGCAATGCTTTTAAATCTAAAAAAATTGAATCAATTTGAAATTTTTAGGAATCATAAATATTTTGATGAAAATATTTTTATGTATTTAGAAAATGATGATTTATGTAAAAGACTAAGTGATCTTGGAGAAAATATTTATATTGCTCCAAAATCTAAAATTATGCACCTAGGAGCAAAAGCTGTGGATAATAAATATAAAAATGAAATTGAATTATCAAGAAATTGGCATTGGTTGTGGTCAAAATTTTATTACAATAAAAAACATTATGGTTTTTTTTCTGCTCTTTTAAATGGATTACCTTCTTTTATTTCAGCTTCGATAAAATTTTTATTATATTCATTAATATTGAATAAGGGAAAAAGAAAAATTTACTTTAATAGAATTCTTGGTTTTTCAAATGCATTAATGGGAAAAAAATCACATTATAGGCCAAAGTTAAATAATTTTAATGACCTGGAAAATTAATTAAATTTTCAACTTTATAATTTTTTTTCAAAAGATTGTCTGAACCTCCTAGATCAAATAAGTTTATTACAAAAATAAAAGCTGCAACTTTACCTTTTGATAATTCGATGAGCTTTGCAGCAGCTTCAGCAGTTCCTCCTGTTGCAATTAAATCGTCAATTATTAAAACACTTTCATTTTCATTAACTGAATCTTTATGAACTTCAATTGTCGCTGTTCCATATTCCAATTCAAAATCTACCGAGTGAACATCTGCTGGAAGTTTGTCTTTTTTTCTTAACATAATAAATGGTTTCTTTAAAATGTATGACACTGCTGATGCAAACACAAAACCCCTTGATTCTATAGCAGCCACTTTATCAAATTCATATTTTTTAGATTTTTCAACTATTAGATTAATTGTTTCGGCGAAAGCTTTTTCATCTTTAATTAGTGTTGTTATATCTCTAAATAGTATACCTTTTTTTGGATAATCAGGTATTGACCTTATATAGTCTTTTAAATTCATAAATTCTATTTATTAAAGTATAAATAAATTAATTTTTTAACATGACAATAAATAAATTAGCAATAATAGGTGGAAGTGGCCTTTACGATGTTGAAGAATTTAAAGAAAGAGAGTTATTAGACATTAATACCCCTTGGGGAAGACCCTCAGATCAAATTTTAAAAACAAACTTTAAAAATAAAGAGGTATATTTTTTACCACGTCACGGAAAAGGTCATTTTATCTCCCCATCAAAAATAAATTTTAGAGCAAATATTGATGCTTTAAAACAATTGGGGGTAACGGATATTGTATCAGTTTCAGCTGTTGGCTCTTTAAAAGAGGATTTGCATCCAGGAAAATTCGTTATTGTTAATCAATTTATTGATAGAACTTTTGCTAGAAATAAAACATTTTTTGACGATGAAATAGTTGCCCATGTATCAATGGCTCATCCAACATCAAATGGTTTAATGAACGCTTGTGAGGAAGCAATAAAAAAAGAAAAAATTGATTATCAAAAAGGTGGTACTTATGTAGTAATGGAAGGACCACAATTTTCAACATTAGCAGAGTCAAATCTATATAGATCATGGAATGCAGACGTGATTGGTATGACAAACATGCCTGAAGCTAAATTAGCTAGAGAGGCAGAAATAAGATATGCCTCAGTTTCAATGGTTACAGATTATGATTGCTGGCATCCAGATCATGAAAATGTGGATGTGCAACAAGTAATTAAAGTCTTATTGGGAAATGCTGCCAAAGCAAAAAATATGATTAAAAATTTAATAGAAAACTTTGAAAAATATATTGATCCTAAGGATCCTACAAATAATTGTTTAGATGTAGCTATCATTACAGCTCCAGGAAAAAGAACCCAAAAAACAAAAGATAAACTCAAAACAGTTGCAGGTAGAGTTTTAAATAAATGAGAATTGAAGGTAAAGAATATCGAACTATTTGGTTTGAAAATAATATTGTAAAAATTATTGATCAAACAAAACTTCCACATCAATTCATCATTAAAGATCTTAAAACAGTTAATGATTCGATAAATGCAATAAAAGTGATGGAGGTCAGAGGGGCCCCTTTAATAGGAGCTACGGCAGCTTATGGATTAGTTTTGGCTATCATTGAAAATAATGACCAATCATTTTTAAAAAAATCAGCAGAAAATTTAATTAATTCCAGACCAACAGCCATAAATCTTAAATGGTCTATTGATAGAATGATGAATGAATTATCAGGTGTTAATAGTGATAAAATTTTAGAAATAGCCAAAAGTGAAGCAAAAGAAATTTGTGAAGAGGACATAAAGTTTTGTGAAAATATTGGATTAAATGGTCTTAAGATAATTGAAGAAATTTATAATAAAAAAAAAGACACTGTAAATATTTTAACACATTGTAATGCAGGCTGGCTTGCAACAATTAATTGGGGAACCGCAACTTCTCCAATATATCACGCACATAAAAAAGGAATTCCAGTCCATGTTTGGGCAGATGAAACTAGACCAAGAAACCAAGGAGCTAATCTAACATCTTATGAATTAAATGAAGAGGGTGTAAACAACACAATCATAGCAGATAATACAGGTGGTATTTTAATGCAAAGAGGTAAAGTTGATATGTGTATAGTTGGAACAGATAGAACTTTAGCTAACGGTGATGTTTGTAATAAAGTTGGAACTTATTTAAAAGCATTGGCTGCTTACGATAATAATATTCCTTTTTATGTAGCATTACCTAGTTCAACAATTGACTGGAATTTAAAAGATCATAAAGACATCCCTATAGAAGAAAGAAATTCAGAAGAATTATCACATATGGAAGGTTTTGATGAAAAGGGAAATATTAAGAAAATTCAAATTTATCCAAAAAAAAGTAAGGCATTTAATTTGGCATTTGATGTAACACCAGCAAAATATGTTACAGGTTTAATTACTGAAAAAGGTATTTGTGAAGCCTCAAAAGAAGGATTAAAAAAATTATTTAAATGAAAAATTTAAAAGAAAGAGAAGAGGTAATTGAATATTCAATTAAATTAAATACCACTAATTTATCTCCTTTAAGATCAGGAAATATTTCAGTTAGAGGTGTTGAAGACGGTACTGAAGGTTTTTTTATAACTCCTTCGGGAAAAAAATACGAGTCACTTAAACCAGAAGATATTGTTTTTTTATCTTTAACTGAAGAAAAAGACTTTTTGTCTTGGTTTAATTCTGGGAAAAATCCTTCATCAGAATGGAGATTTCATCAAGATATTTACAAAAATAAATGGGAAGCAAAAGCAATTGTTCATGCCCATTCTCCTAACGCTTCAGCAGTTTCGACTCACGGCAAGTCTATACCACCATTTCATTACATGATTGCTCTAGCAGGAGGCGAAGATATTAGATGTGCCAAATATGCAACCTTTGGAACACATGAACTATCTATGAACATTGTTAAAGCTTTAAAAGACAGAAAGGCGTGCTTGATGTCAAACCACGGTCAGGTTGCATTTGGTGAAAATTTGTCAAAAGCATTTGAGCTTGCACAAGAAGTAGAAAATATTTGCCATCAATATGTTATTGCTTTAAAGATGGGAGAGCCAAAGAATCTTTCATTTGCAGAAATGAAAAAAATTTTGGAGAAAGTTAAAAATTATAAAAGTGGATAATTTTTATGATAAAAGTTGGGGAGCACATCACTTTAGACATTATTGGAACAGAAAAAGAGTATGATCCTTCAGTCTATGAAAGAGTTATTAATGAAATTGCAAAAGCAGCAAAAGTTACAATTCTAAATATTTCTAAGTATAAATTTGAACCACAAGGTTTTACAATACTGG
>CACKMG010000022.1 GCA_902601235.1 uncultured Pelagibacteraceae bacterium | reverse complement strand
TATTTTTTTTTTGATTTTACTAAGTTAGCTAAACGACCAGTATGTATTTCAATGCAGTCTACATTTAGTTCATGTGCAATTTTAATATCTTTGATCGATGCATTTATGAATAAACTAGTTCTAATTTTTTTTTTTTTGAATTTTGAAATAATTTTTTTTATTATTTTTTTATTTTTTTTTAAGTTTAATCCACCCTCTGTTGTTATCTCTTTTCTATTTTCTGGAACTAAACATATATAATTTGGTTTAATGTTAAGCGCTTTTTTAACAATATTAATATTTGTTGAAATTTCCAAATTTACTAAAAGATCTTTCGTAGAACAAATTTTTTTTGCATCTAGGTCATTTATATGTCTTCTATCCTCACGTAAATGTATAGTGATTGAATGAGCTCCATTTCTTTTTACAAATTTTGCTGCTTCTAATGGATCTGGATGATATTCACCTCTTGCATTTCTTAAAGTTGCAATGTGATCAATATTTACGCCTAGACGTTTCACTTAATAAATCTACTCCCTGGAGTTGTTATAGGTATTTTCTTCAATTCATTCGGTATTTGATTTTTTTTATAGGTAGGAACTTTAATTTTCAATTGTGATATTATCTTTTTTTTTATCTTTAAACTTTTTTTCGTAGATCTATCAATTATTGCAGCAAAGCCAACTAATGTTGCTTTAGATCTTTTTATTAATTTAATACATTCAATACTTGATTTGCCTGTTGTAATTACATCTTCAATAATAAGAACTCTTGTTTTTTTTTTTGATTTTAAAGCCTCTTCTTAAAACAAATTTTCCCTGAACTCTCTCACAAAAAATAGTTTCTTTTTTTAGTAATTTACCAATTTCATATCCAATAATTATACCTCCCATAGCTGGAGCCAAAATTAAATCTATATTTTTGTAATTGTTTCTTATTTTATTTGCTAATGACCTGCAAATTTTGTCAGCTATATGAGGAAAACTTAATAATTTTGCACATTGAATATACTTAGATGAATGTAAGCCCGACGATAAGACGAAGTGTCCCTCTAATAATGCATTAGTTTTTTTTAAAATATTTAAGGATTTTTTGGGTGAAAGCATTTCTTTTATCTTCGTGTCTAATTATTTTAAATTTTATACTCTTTTGTTTAAGCTCTGCAATAAAATTAGTAAAGTTTTTAAGATCTCTAATTATTAATTGAAATTTAAAATTTATATAATTGGGGTTTTTACCAACCATTTCAAGATTTGATATATTCAATTTATGTTGTCCTATTAATGAGCTTACATTGCCTAATTGACCTGGTTTATCAGGTAATGAAATCCATAATGTTGTATTGTATTTTTTTATTTTTTCTTGTTTTTTCTCTCCTTTGTCATGCCAATATTTTCTTATTGCTGATCTTGCTTTTCCAGTTTTAGTTATTGGTATCCAATGTAATGAAGGGGAATTATTTTTCGAGGTAATTATCTTAACAGTGTCTCCATTTCTTAAAATAGTTTGAAGTTCATTTTTATTTCCATTAACTTCACAACCAATAGCAGTGTCACCTATTTTAGTATGCACAGCATAAGCAAAATCTATGGGTGTAGCGTTTTTTGGTAATTTAATAACTGATCCTTTAGGAGTAAAACAAAAAAACGTTTTCCTGAAACATTTGAAGTTTTGTATACTCATAAGAATGTTCTGGATTTTCATTTTTCTCAATTATTTCAACTAAATCTTTTAACCAATCATATTCTTTCCATGTTAATGAATTAAATTTTTCTGAGGATTTATATTGCCAATGTGATGCTACACCTCTTTCAGCAAAATCATGCATTTTTTTTGTTCTGATTTGTATCTCAATAGGTTTTTTATAAGATCCGATTACAGCTGTATGGATAGATTTATAACCATTAATTTTGGGTGAAGATATATAATCTTTAAATTTACCTGGTATGCAGTTCCATTGTTTATGAAGTATTCCTAAAGTTTTGTAACAATCATCTACATTTTCTAAAATAATTCTAAAACCAATAATGTCAGTAATTTGCTCAAGCGACACTCTTTTTTTTTGTAATTTTCTCCATATTGAAAAAGGTGTTTTTTCTCTTCCATAAATTATCGCATCTATGCAGTTTTTTTTTTAATAAATTTTGAAATTCATTTGAAAGATTATCAAAAATATCTTTTTTATTTAATTTAATGTCATCTAATCTTTTTTGAATTAGTGTTCTAGCATCATTATTGAGTATTTCGAAGGATAAATCCTCAAGTTCATCTCTAATTCTATGCATGCCCATTCTATCAGCTAAAGGTGCATAAATTTCCATAGTTTCCTGTGATATTCTTTTTCTTTTATCTTCTTTACTAATTGCTTTTATTGTTCTCATATTATGCAAACGATCAGCAATTTTTACTAGTAAAACTCTTATATCTTTTGACGTTGCTAAAATTAATTTTCTAAAATTTTCAGCCTTAGAATTTGAGGAAGCAGTATTCTCTAAGGCTGAAATTTTAGTAACTCCATCAACTAAATCAGCTACTTCAGTTCCAAATTCACCTTTAATTGTCTCGTAAGTTGCAAAAGTATCTTCTATAGTGTCGTGCAGTAATCCTGTGGCTATGGTAGCACTATCTAATTTTAAATCAGTTAATATATTAGCTACTTCAATTGGATGAACAGAATAAGGATCTCCAGAGGCTCGCTTTTGATTACTATGAGCTTTAATAGCAAAATCATAAGCTTTATTTAACTTCTCTGGATTTAAAAACTTATTATAATTTTTTACTTTATTTATTAATTCGTCTGAATTTAACATGCTTTTATTATATCATTAAATTAAATTTGTTTAATAGAAGTAATATCTTTTTTTGATAGCTTTAAAATTAGAGTTTTTATGTGGTCTTTGGATTTTGGATGTGTCCATTTTTTACTTATTTCGAATAATGGTATTAAAACAAAATTTCTTTGATGCAGTCTTGGGTGTGGCAAATTAATACCATTATTTTCATTTCTTTTACCGTAGTCTAAAATGTCAATATCACAAACTCTTGGTGAATTTTTTTTTGACTTCTTTCGACCAAGAGATTTTTCAATTTTTTTACATAAATCTAAAAGACTCAAGGGTCGCAGATTAGTTTCTATTTCTAAAACGACATTTAAAAATTTAGGATTTTTTATATTAGGCCACGATAATGTTTCATAAAAACTTGAAGATTTCAGAATTTTTATCCTATTATCTGAAAGCATCATTTTTGCTAATTCAATATTTCTAAATCTATCACCTAAATTTGATCCAATAGCTAAAAATACCTTATTAACTTGATTTTCGTATATATCTTGCCTTATCACGATTCCAGTCTCTTGTTTTTTTTGTTGCTCGTTTATCAAATTGTTTCTTACCTTTAGCAATAGCTAGTTCAATTTTTGCTTTACCTTTTTTAAAATACATTTTTGTTGGTATAATCGTAAATCCCTCTCTATGCATTTTTCCAATTAGTTTATTTATTTCTTTTTTATTTAATAAAAGTTTTCTCTCATCTAATGGTCTATGATTACTGAAGCTTGCTTGTTTGTACGAAGCAATATGCGAATTAATTAAAATTATTTCACCATTTTTTTCAACAGCATAAGAGTCTGCAATATTTACTTTTCCATTTCTTACAGATTTTATTTCAGACCCTTTTAAAACGATGCCTGCCTCTAGGAGGTCCTCGAAAAAAAAGTTAAAACTAGCTTTTCTATTTAAACAAATTATTTTTAAACCATGACTGGTTTTTTTTGACATTAGATTAATTTTGCAGATTGGAGTGATTTTTTAACAATTACTTTAGTTGCCTCTGTTATTTTTACTAATGGAAGTCTCACCTCATCATCACAAAGTTTCAATAATTTTGCTGCATATTTAACAGGACTAGGATTACTCTCGACAAACATTGCATGATGTACAGGTTGAAGTATCTTATTTAATCTTTCAGCTTCTTTAATTTCGTTATCACTATTTGATTTTGAAAATTTTTGGAAATCTGAACAAAGTTTAGGGGCAATATTCGCTGTAACACTTATGGCACCAACTCCTCCTCTTTTATTAAATTCTAATGCATTATCATCATTACCTGTTAATTGTAAAAAGTCCTTACCCATTTTTTTTAATGTTTGATCTACTCTGTTCAAATCACCAGTGGCGTCCTTTACACCAATTATATTTTTTAATTCGTACAATCTTGCCATTGTATCTACTGACATATCAATAACTGATCTCCCTGGTATGTTGTAAATTATGATTGGAATTCCACATTTATCATTTATCGATTTATAGTGTTGATATAGACCTTCTTGAGTAGGTTTATTATAATATGGTGTTACTATAAGAGCACCATCAGCGCCTATTTTTTCTGCATGTGTTGTTAAGGATATTGCCTCCTCTGTTGAATTAGACCCAGTTCCTGCAAAAACTGGTAATTTACCAGAACTTTCTTTTACGCATAATTCTATAACTTTTTCATGCTCATCATGACTTAAAGTTGGGGATTCTCCGGTAGTACCAGCTGGTACCAGGCCATTTGTGCCATTTTCGATATGAAAATGAATTAACTTAATATAAGTTTCTTCATCAAGTTTATTATTTTTGAATGGAGTGACTAAAGCTACATTTGAACCTTTAAACATAAATACTTATAACATAGATTATCGATTCATAAAGATTATGTTCAAAAATTATTCATTATTTTTAGTTTTTTTAATCTTTCTTATAAATAATGCCAATTTTATATCAGCTGAAATAATACCAATTAAAAAACCTTCTCAAACTAAAGAAGAAAAAGAACTTAAATTATTAGTTGATGTTCTCAAGCCTTTACCAAAACCTCAAATTAAGAAAGAAACTAAACCTAAAAAAGAAAAAATTGTAAAAAAAAAGGAAGATAAAAAAGAAGTTATATTACCAAAAAAAAAGCCTCTTATTGCTGGCAAGGATATCCAGAAGGATGGTTTAAAAAAATCTAAATTTTATAGTAAAAAAGATTTTTCTTTAGCAAAAAAAGCCATATCTGAAATGAAAAAAGCTAAATGGCCTAATGCTTTAAAAACAGCAAAAAAGGCTAAAGATAAAAGTATATACAATTTCATCCAATGGAGGCATCTATTAACCAAAGGGAATAAAGCTTCATTTTATGATTACAAAACTTTTATAGATAAGAATGAAAATTATCCAAGAATTGGTAGAATAAAATATCTGGCAGAACATAAACTTTCAACCGATACAATTAATTCCAAAAAAATTATTGAATGGTTTGGCTCAAATGATCCCTTGAGTGGCTTTGGACAATTGATACTTGGTGAAAGTTTTATTTTAAATGGCGATACTCAAAAGGGAGTTTCCCTAATTAAAGAAGGATGGATCACAGCAGAATTGAGTAAATCAGAGTTAAGATTTTATAGAAAAAAATTTAAAAAGTATCTTAATGCTGATGATTATATTAAAAGAGCTGATTATCTAGCTTGGAATAATAAATATTGGGATTTAAAGAGATTACTAAGATATTTGCCTAAAGATTATGAGTTACTTTATACTGCAAGACAATTACTGATGAGTAAATCATATGGTGTAGATAATGCTATATCTAAAGTACCAGCTAAATTTAAAAATGATGCAGGATTAAATTATGATAGATTAAAATGGAGAAGAAAAAGAGGAAGAGTTGATAGTTCGGTTGAAATATTACTAAAAATAAAAAATACTAAAAATTATTTAGTACGGCCAGATAAATGGTGGATTGAAAGAGAAATAATTTCCAGATCTCTAATTTATAAAAAAAAATATGAATTAGCGTATAAAATTTCTAGCAACCATGCTTTAACAGATGGGCCAGAATATGCAGCTGCTGAATGGATGAGTGGTTGGATTGCTTTAAGTTTCTTAGATGATCCTTTACTAGCTAAAGATCATTTTGAAAATTTTTACAATAATGTTGGATATCCCATTAGTACATCCAGAGGTGCTTATTGGTTAGCTAAAACTTATCAAAAACTTGATAAAGAGGATTTGGCCAAAGAATGGTTTAAAAAAGCTACAAATTTTTTGACTACTTATTATGGTCAATTATCTTTCATGGAACTTTATCCCAATAAGGAATTCGAACTTTCAAAAGATATAGAAGTATCTAAAGATTATAGAGATTATTTTTTTAAAAAAGATTTAGTTAAAACTGTTTATTTACTTGATGAACTAGATGAAGATAAATATTCGAAACATATCCTTAGACATTTAGCAAAAGATGATATTAAAAATGGAAGTGAAATATTAGCTGCTGAGTTGGCAACCAATATAAACAGATTTGATTTTGCGATTCAAATAGCTAAAATTGCTTCTTATGAAAAAAGATTTCATAATAAATTTAATTATCCAATTATAAGTACACCAAATTATATTAATGGCAGAAAAATTCCTGAGACAGCATTCATTTTATCCATAATAAGACAAGAGAGTGAATTTGATCTTAGTGCAAACAGTCATGCTGGTGCCAAAGGTTTAATGCAATTAATGCCTTACACAGCTAAAGTCGTAGCTAAACAAGCAAATCTTCCTTACTCAAAATCAAGATTAACAAAAGATGCAGAGTATAATATTAATTTAGGCTCTCATTATATTGCTGGTTTAATACTTGAATACGATGGTGCATATCCTTTTGCTATTGCTGCATATAACGCTGGACCAAAAAGAGTAAGATATTGGAAAAAAATAAATAAAAATCCACAAAAAAAACAAATCAATTATGTTGATTGGATTGAATTAATTAAATTTAAAGAGACCAGAAATTACGTTCAAAGAGTATTGGAAAACTACAATGTTTATCGTTATATTTTAGAACAAAAACCTGTATCTATGAAAAATTTTTTTAAAGACGCTCCTTTATATTAGCTCTGGCGGAAGAGGAGGGATTCGAACCCTCGGTACAAGTTTCCTCGCACGGTCATTTAGCAAACGACTGGTTTAAGCCTCTCACCCACTCTTCCAGGAAATTTGTCACTTCTGATTGTATTGAATAATCATTATTTATAAAGTAATTATTCACTATAATGAGAAATAAGTACTCTATATTTTCACTGCTAAAAAATGCTTTTTCATATCATGAAAATTGGGAAAAAGCATGGAAAGACCCTGAACCCAAAAAAGAATATGACGCTATAATCATAGGTGGGGGTGGCCATGGGTTAGCTACAGCCTATTATCTTGCAAAAAAACACGATATGAAAAATATAGCTGTTGTGGAAAAAGGATGGATTGGTGGAGGAAACACAGGAAGAAATACAACGATAATTAGATCAAATTATTTATGGGATGCAAGTGCGGGTCTTTATGATCATGCTTTGAAAATTTGGGAAAGTTTATCTCAAGAACTTAATTACAATGTTATGTTTAGTCAAAGGGGAGTAATGAACCTTGCTCATAATCTACAAGATGTAAGAGATCTAAAAAGAAGAACTCATGCTAATAGATTAAATGGTATAGATGCAGTTTATCTTAATACAGATGAAGTTAAAAAGTTTTGCCCCATCATAAATACATCACCTAATATTCGTTATCCAGTCTTAGGAGGGACACTTCAAAGAAGAGCTGGTACAGCTCGTCATGATGCGGTTGCATGGGGTTATGCAAGAGGTGCTGATGAAATGGGTGTTGATATACTTCAAAATTGTGAAGTTAAAGGAATTAAAAGAAATGCTGATAGTGTAGAAGGAATAGAAACAAGCAAAGGGTTTATTAAATCAAAAAAAATTGGAGTTGTTGCGGCTGGTCATTCTAGTGTAATTGCAAACATGGCTGGTTTGAGATTGCCTTTAGAAAGTAAGCCTCTCCAAGCATTGGTATCTGAGCCAGTTAAACCAATAATTGATACAGTGGTAATGTCAAATGCTGTACACGCTTATGTTAGTCAATCTGACAAAGGAGAATTGGTTATTGGAGCTGGTACTGATGATTATGTATCTTATTCTCAAAAAGGAAGTCATGATATTGTAGAAGGAACTTTGAATGCCATTTTAGAATTATATCCAATTTTCAGTAGAATGAGAATGTTAAGACAATGGGGTGGAATAGTAGATATATGCCCTGATGCAAGTCCAATAATCAGCAAAACTTCTATTAAAGGTTTATACTTTAATTGTGGCTGGGGAACTGGAGGATTTAAAGCAACACCTGGCTCAGGAGATTTATTTGCTCACACTATTGCTAATGACGAACCTCATAAATTAAACGCTGCATTTAACATCAACAGATTTGTAAGTGGTGATCTTGTTGACGAACATGGGGCTGCTGCTGTTGCACACTAATGTTTGTCATCAATTGTCCTTATTGTGGTGAAAGAGAACAAAGTGAATTTAAAGCAGGTGGTGAAGCTCATATAATTAGACCTAAACAACCTACAGAATTGAGTGATGACCAATGGGCAGAATATTTATTTATGAGAAAAAATATCAAAGGTGTTCAATTTGAAAGATGGATACACACTCATGGATGTAGAAAATGGTTTAATGTAGTTCGTGATACATCTAATGATGTAATTAAAGCTGTTTATAAAATGGGTGAAAAACCTCCAACAAGATAGATAATGAAAAAAAATTTAAGAGTAAAAACAGGTAAGTTAATTGATGAAACATATAAGATTTCATTTAAATTTAATGGATCAACTTACTATGGATATAAAGGAGACACACTAGCTTCTGCACTATTAGCTAATGATATTCACTTAGTTGGAAGAAGTTTTAAATATCATAGACCAAGAGGAATAATGACTGCTGGCTCAGAAGAACCAAATGCTATAGTTCAATTACATAACAATACATCAAGGACAGAGCCTAATATACGAGCTACTGAAATAGAAATCTACGAGGGATTAGAAGCCTCAAGTCAAAATTGTTGGCCAAGTGTAAATTTTGATATAGGTGGGATAAATAATTTTTTAAGCCCAGTTTTGCCTGCAGGTTTTTATTATAAAACTTTTATGTGGCCAGCGAGTTTCTGGGA
>CACKMG010000021.1 GCA_902601235.1 uncultured Pelagibacteraceae bacterium | reverse complement strand
AACTTTCTTTTGCAAAATATAGAAAAACCTGATGATGACCTAATTTATGCTATAATATTAAAAAACTTATCAGATCGACAAATTTTAATAGATAAAAAATTAATAAATTTTATTGTAAAAAGAATTAATAGATCTTATAGCAAAATATTTGATTTCATATATAAAATTGATGAAACAAGTTTAAAAAAGAAAAAACCAATTGATTTGAAAATTATCAAAGAAGTTTTAGGAGAATAGTTGAATAGATATAGAACTCATACTTGTAATGAATTAAGAGAAAAAAATGTTGGTAATAATATTATTTTATCCGGCTGGATAAATAAAAAAAGAGACCATGGAAATCTTTTATTTATTGATTTACGAGATAATTATGGAGTTACTCAATGTATAATTGATCAAGAAAATTCAAAATTTAGCCAATTAGAAAAAATTCAACTTGAAACAGTGATTAAAATACAGGGAACTGTTTTAAAAAGATCAAATGAAACAATTAATAAAGACATTGAAACAGGAGAAATAGAGGTTTCAATCAAAAGTTTCGAAATTTTAGGAACATGTAAAGAACTACCTATGCCTGTCTTTAGTGATCAGGAATATGCAGAAGAAATAAGATTAAAGTACAGATACTTAGATTTAAGAAGAAAAAAAATTCATGAAAATATAATTTTGAGATCAAGAGTAATTTCATTCATAAGAGAAGAGATGAGTAAATTAGGTTTTTTGGAATTTCAAACACCTATTCTGACATCGTCTAGTCCAGAGGGAGCAAGAGACTTTCTTGTACCTAGTAGATTAAATCCTGGAAAATTTTATGCACTCCCTCAAGCACCACAGCAATTTAAACAACTTATAATGGTTTCAGGATTTGATAAATATTTTCAAATTGCTCCTTGCTTTAGAGATGAAGATGCTAGAGCAGATAGAAGTCCTGGAGAATTTTATCAATTAGATTTAGAAATGTCTTTTGTTGAACAAGAAGATATATTTAATGTAGTAGAGAAATTACTGGTAAATACTTTTAAAAAGTTTTCAAACAAAAAATTAATTTCTGAAAAATTTCCTAAAATTTCATATTTAGATGCTTTATTAAAATATGGGACAGATAAACCCGACTTAAGAAATCCGTTAATTATAAATGATATCACGAATATTTTTACAAGAGATGATGTAAAATTCGAAATATTTAAAAAACTAGTAAAATCTGGTTCAAAGGTAAGATGTATCGTTGCAAAAAATACAAAAGATAAGCCAAGAAGTTTTTTTGATAACATTGACAAATGGGCAAAAGATCAGGGAGCATCAGGATTAGCATACTTTACTATAGATAAAGATGTTACAGCTAAAGGACCAGTAGGAAAATTTTTTTCTAAAGAGGCTTTAACAGAAATAATGAAAATCACTGATGCAGGGGTAGGCGACAGTATATTTTTTGCATGTGGTAAAAAAGAATATGTAGAAAAAATAACATCTTTAGCAAGAGATAAAATTGCTAACGATTTAAATTTAATTGATGAGAGTCTTTTTGCTTTCTGCTGGATAGTTGATTACCCAATGTTTGAAAAAAATGAAGATACAAAAAAAATAGAATTTAGCCATAACCCTTTTTCTATGCCCCAAGGAGAATTAGATAAAATTGATTTTGAAAAACCTTTAGAAATTTTTGCTTATCAATACGATATTGTGTGTAATGGAGTTGAGTTATCTTCTGGAGCAATAAGGAATCATATTCCAGAATTAATGTATAAGCTTTTTTCAATAGCAGGATATAATAAACAAGACGTAGATAATAGATTTAGTGGCATGATAAATGCACTTAGTTACGGTGCACCACCACATGGAGGCATCGCCCCTGGTATAGACAGAATTGTAATGCTTTTAGCAAATGAAAAAAATATTAGAGAAGTAACCATGTTTCCTATGAATCAAAATGCACAAGATTTGATGATGAATGCACCCTCAAATGTGGACGAGAAACAACTTAAAGAATTGAGTTTATCTCTCAAACTAAAGAAATAAATTACTTATTACCTTTTAAATTTATTTTCACGTCTGAAAGATCTACCAAGTTTTTTTTATAATTATTTCTTACAAAACCTTTACTAGTTATATCTTTAACTATCTTCAATAATTGATTATGGTCTTCTGAATTTTGTTCGTCCGGATTTGTTTGTTCAGAATTACCTATAGATGGCGTGTGTGCTAAATCTTCTCTATTTTGATAAGAAATAGCTAGTTCCCTAAAAATATAATCTAATATTGATGATGCACTTAAAATTCTGTCATTTCCATGAACTTTACCAGAAGGTTCAAATTTTGTTCCAACATAGGCATTTATGAATTCATCTAATGGCACTCCATATTGTAAACCCAATGAAATTGCTATCGCAAAATTATTCATTAAAGCTTTCACTAATTCACCTTCTTTACTAGTATCAATAAATATTTCACCAATCTTTCCATCCTCATATTCACCGGTATGCAAATAAACTTTATGGTTTCCTATAGTAGCTTTTTGGATATAACCTTTTCTTCTATCTGGCATACTAAATCTTTTCCCGGATTTTTCAGAATTACTCTTAGGAGAATGAAAATATTTTTCTAAATTTTTAGTTTCAGATTTTTTAATATCAGAAACTACATTAGTTTTATTATTTTCAACAACTATATTATTGTTTGGATCAAGATTTTTAGTTTTTCGATTATCTAATTTTACGTCAATTACCTCAAATTTTCCATCATCTCTTTTTTCAAGATTCTTTAGCTCATTTTCGTTAATATCATCTAAATAATGATTAACTTTAAAAGTACAAGTATAATAAGTTTCAACTAAATATTTTGCCATTTAACCTCAATTTTAAAAATTATTTGAATTATGTTTCAATTAATTTATATACAAATTCAAATTTTAGTCTAATTTAATTTATACAATTTTAAATTGAATTTTTATTTTTTTTATGTTGACAATTTTTAAAAAGATTTTTACCTGGTGGAATCGAGATACATTCGGAACAAGAATTAAAACTTTTTTATTTGGAAAATTTGTAGGAAAAGATTCGTTTGGTAATAAATATTATGAGAGTAAAAAGGGAAAAAGATGGGTTATCTATGCAGATGAAGTTGATGCATCTAAAATTCCAGTTGAGTGGTATTCATGGATACATTTTACTCCAAATAAAATAGAGAAAGATCATGAACTTAAAAAATTTGATTGGCAAAAACCTCATCAGCCAAATTTAACTGGAACTGAAGCTGCTTATTATCCAAATAAGAATAAAAATGCTGCTAATAAAAAATATAAAACTTGGACAAATTAGATATAATTTTATTTTATTAATTTTATCTTTTTTTTTTTTTATTTTTTCTGATTTAAAAAGTGACGAAAGTTTGCAGGGTAATAACACTGAGTTAAAGATATTAGATAAAATAAGTTCAAAAAATAAATTAGTGAAATTAAAAAATGGAAAAGAACTAATTTATAAAGATTTATCAATTAAAAGTTTTAAGTGTAAAAATTCAGAATTTGACGATAATCCAGAAATAACTGCATATATACAAGTTAGAGATTTAACAAAAAAAAATAAAGATGATGTCTTTGTTTTCAATGGATGGATGTTTTCATCAAGTCCATCAATAACACCATTCGACCATCCCGTTTACGATATTTGGTTAGTTGGTTGTAATTAAATAATCTTTTCATTATCAAGCCAACTTACATTAAAATCTGAATTGATAAATTTTTTGTGGTTTAGAAGTTTTTTATGCAATGGGATTGTAGTATTTATGCCCTCTATTACAAACTCATCTAGCGATCTATTCATTCTTTGAATAGCCTCAGTTCTATTCCTTCCATGACATATTAATTTACAGACCATGCTATCGTAATACGGAGTAACTTTATAGCCTTGAAAAATAGCACCATCTACTCTTGTTCTAAAACCAGAAGGTTGATGACACATTCCAATTATACCCGGTGAAGGTTGAAAGTTTTTACTCGGGTCTTCAGCATTTATTCTACATTCAATTGCATGCCCTCTAGGATTTATATCGGTTTGCTTTAAAGCTGTTTCTCCAGAAAAAGCTATCCAAATTTGTTCTTTTATTATGTCAATACCAGTAACCATTTCAGATACTGGATGCTCAACTTGAACTCTCGTATTCATTTCTAAGAAATAAAATTTTCCAGCTTCGTAAATAAACTCAACAGTACCAGCACCCTCATAACCTATTTTGCTAACCATGTTCACTGTTTTTTCGAAAAGATCTTTTCTTATTTCATTTGTTAAAACTGGACTTGGAGTTTCTTCAATCAATTTTTGATGTCTTCTTTGAACCGAACAATCTCTCTCATGTAAATGTACTGCTCTATTTTTTCCAGCTAATATTTGAACTTCAATGTGTCTTGGATTCTGAAAAAATTTCTCAATGTATACCTTATCATTACCAAAGTATTTTTGAGCTTCAGATTTTGCTGTGGAAAAAAGAGTTTCAAATTCATCTTCTTTATTAACTATTTTCATTCCTTTGCCTCCGCCTCCGCCAGAGGCTTTAATTAAAACTGGAAATCCAATTTCTTTACAAATTTCTTTTGCTTCTTTGATATCTTTAACTCCACCTTCGGAGCCCTCAATTATAGGCAAACCATTTTCTTTGGCTATTTTTTTTGCTTGAATTTTATCTCCCATCATTTCTATATGTTTAGATGAAGCTCCAATAAATTTAATTTTATTTTCTTCCAAAACTTTTGCAAAATTAGCATTTTCAGATAAAAAACCATACCCAGGATGTACTGCTTCAGCATTAGTTAAGTCTACAGCAGATAACAATGCAGGAATATTAAGATAACTGTTTGCTGGTTGATGAGAACCTATGCAAACACTTTCATCAGCTAATTTAACATGCATACTATCGCGGTCTACATCTGAATGAACCGCAACTGTAGAAATTCCCCACTCTTTACAGGCTCTAATTATTCTAACTGCAATTTCTCCTCGGTTTGCAATTAAGATTTTTTTAAACATTATTCCAAAATAATTAAAGTTTGTCCAAACTCAACAGGTTGACCATCTTCAACGAGTATTTCTTTTACAATACCTTCCGAGGTTGAAGGAACATGGTTCATCGTTTTCATTGCTTCAACAATCATTACAGTATCTCCTTTTTTTATTTTTTTCCAATTTCTACAAATTTTTTAGCTCCTGGCTCTGGGGCATGGTAAGCAGTTCCAATTATTGGTGATGTTACCTCAACACCAGACTTCATATTTTTTGAAATTGTGGATGTATTAGGTTTGGCTGAAACTTGATTAGAATTTGAAGAGGTTTGATTATTAATAGATATATTATTTTTTGAGACTTTTATTTTTGTATCTTTTTCTGTGTATTCTAGTTCTGTAAGATTAAACTCATCTAAATAGTCACTTAATTCTTTAATTATTTTTTTATTAATTTTCATTTTTTAAAAGTTCTTGCATAGAAATTATGGCTAAAATATAACCGTTTGTTCCCAATCCAAATATTCCTCCATTAACTATATCACTAATCAAAGATTTTTGTCTAAATTCCTCTCTTTTATAAATATTTGATATATGCAATTCTATTATTGGTTTCTTAAAAAGCTGCAAAGCATCTCTTATAGCTACAGATGTATGAGTAAAAGCTGCAGCATTAATAATCATTCCATCAAAATTTTTCCTTGATTTCTGAATTAATTCCACGATTTCACCTTCTATATTTGATTGTGTGAATTCAATTTCTAGACCAAGGTCCTTTGATTTATTTTTACAAGTATCTTCCAATTTGTCATAGGTAATGGAGCCATATTGTGATTGTTCTCTTTCACCTAATAGATTAAGATTTGGGCCATTGATAATAATAATTTTATTATTCATCCAGCTTTTATATACGATGAAAAAAATAAAAAAAATAAAAATAATAGTTAACGGAAAAATTAGATTTATTAAAGAAAAAACTAATCTATTTCATCTTATAAATAAGCTTAAAATACCAATAAAAAAAGTTGCGATTGAATTAAATCAAGAAATAATGAACAAAAAAAATTTGAATAAAATAACTTTAAGAAATAATGATAAATTAGAAATAGTTCATTTTATTGGAGGCGGTTAAATTGAAAAAAGATAATTTAATAATAGCAAAAAAAAAATTTAGATCTAGATTAATTGTAGGTACTGGTAAGTATAAAACTATGTCGGAATGCGCTAAGGCAATTAAATTATCTGAAGCAGATATAGTAACAGTTGCAGTAAGAAGAGTTAATATTACTAATAAAAAAAAACCACTTCTAATGGACTATATTGATCCAAAAAAAATTACATATTTACCAAATACAGCTGGATGTTTTAACTCAAAAGAAGCTTTAAGAACATTGAGATTAGCTAGAGAGATTGGAGGCTGGAAATTGGTAAAATTAGAGGTCTTAGGAGATAAAAAGAATTTATTTCCAGAAATGATTGAAACACTAAAATCAACAGAAATACTTACTAAAGAGGGTTTTAAAGTGATGGTTTATTGTAATGATGATCCTTTGATGGCAAAAAGATTAGAGAATGTCGGAGCCTGTGCAATAATGCCTTTAGCATCACCGATTGGTTCAGGATTAGGAATACAAAATAAAGTAAATATAAAAATAATTAGATCGCAAACAAAATTGCCTTTAATAATCGATGCTGGATTAGGACAAGCTTCAGATGCTACAATAGCAATGGAATTAGGATGTGATGGAGTATTAGTAAACACTGCGATAGCTAAAGCAAAAAAACCTTACGAAATGGCTAAAGCTTTTAAGAATGCTGTGATAGCAGGAAGACAGTCATTTTTATCAGGAAGAATAGAAAAATCATTAATGGGCAATCCATCCACTCCTACTGACGGAATTATTTAGCTTTTTTATAAAATTTCTTTTTTTTAAAAGATCTTTTTTTAAATATTTTTTTATCCTTAATATTAATTATATTATTTTTTTTGTTTTGAAATTCTAGACTTTTAAGTTTTTCGTAATGCTCAACTAATTCAATTGTTTTCTTAGATTTATTTTTTAAGTCAATTATGTACTCAGGTATTATTAGTTTTGTATCTGAAACAATATCTATTTTCATTTTATTTTTTTTTTCAAAGTAGGTAAGATCTTCAATAAAATTTTCTTTTAAAAAATCTGATATTTTGGCACAAACTTTTAACTCAACAAATTTTGCTTTATTTAATACAGCTTTTAATTCAACAATTTTGAGAAGTTTTTGTGCAAAAGACTCATCAGTTAAATTTATTTTCCATTTTATAGCACTTTCTCTCAATCTTTGTCTTGACATCTCAAGTAATCCAAAGTTACTTATTCTTCCAATTTGAATTCTCGCCCTATCAATTCTACATTTTTCTTTTAATCTTCTCTCAACAAGTTTTCTATTTCCGTAGCTCATCATATCTATAAAATCAATTATTATTAGTCCCGACAAGTCTCTTATTTTAATTTGTCTAGCTATTTCATCTGCTGCCTCTAAATTTGTATCTAATGCAGTACTCTCTACATTTTTTTGTTTAATTGAGCTACCAGAATTTATATCAATAGAAACCAGTGCTTCTGTAGGGTTTATTACTAAATATCCACCTGAATTTAATTTAATTTCTGACTCAAATATTTGATTTAACTTTTGTTCTATTCCTTCCTCAATAAACAATGGAATTTTACCTCTATATTTTTTAACCTTCTTAACATGTGAGGGCATTATCATTTTCATAAAATTTTGTGCTTTTTTATATCCTTCGTTTCCTTCAACGATTATATTCTTTGTATTTTCATCATACATATCTCTAAGAGTTCTTTTAATAATCTCACTTTCTTGATGTATTAACGAAGGAGCTATAGAATTCAGTGCATTATTTTTGATCTGATTCCATGTATTTATCAGTGTATTCAAATCATGATCAATTTCATTTTTTGTTTTATTACAACCAGCTGTTCTTACTATTAGCCCCATTTCTTTTGGTATTTCTATTTCATTTAAAATTGATCTTATTTTTTTTCTATCAACAGGATTATAAATTTTTCTTGATATACCTCCTCCTTTTGGTGTGTTGGGCATTAGAACGATATATTTACCGGCAATTGAAATAAAAGTACTCAAAGCAGCACCTTTTTGTCCTCTTTCATCTTTCATTACCTGAACCAATATTACCTGATTAGGTTTAATAACTTCCTGAATTTTATATCTTTTGAATTTGTAATTATTTTTTTTTTCTTTTTTTAGTTCCTCACTATTTTTATCCTCAGTTGTTACTTGTTCTATTGGATCCTCTATTTCTAATTTTCCTTCAGCTAAACTTTCTTCATCTTTAGCCTCAACCTCCTTTGAAAGTTCTTCTCTAGCTTTTTCTTCTTCAAGTTTAATTTTTTCTAAATCACTTTTTGGAATTTGGTAATAATCAGATTGAATATCATTAAATGATAAAAATCCATGCCTTTCTCTACCAAAATCTATAAAAGCAGCTTGAAGAGATGGTTCAATTCTACTTACTTTACCTAAATAAATATTATTTTTAATTAAGTTATTTTTTAAACCTTCGTACTCGTAATCTTCAATATTATTTTCTGATTTAAGTACGACTCGGGTTTCGTTAGGATGCGAAGCATCAATATATAAATTTTTTTCCATAACATGTTTGTTAATTGTTTCATATAAATTAATTTATTAAAATTTTGTATATTCTTATGCCTTATCTTTAACAAATTCCGATATATAATGAAATAAAAATGAACAAAATCTTAAAAAATATATCTTTAATTTTTATTGGTTTTTTGCTGATATTTTCAATAGTGATATTGGGGGTTTTATGGAATTTTTCAAGTAATATACCTGATTATAAATTTTTAATGAATTACAAGCCTCCAGTTTCAAGTAAAGTTTATTCAGGAAATGGTGAACTTGTTGCAGACTTTTCAAAAGAAAAACGAATTTTTGTACCTTATAGTTCCATTCCAAAAAATGTCATAAATGCTTTTTTATCAGCAGAAGATAAAAATTTTTTTTCTCATCCAGGTGTAGATGCTAAAGGAGTTTTAAGGGCTATAATAAATAATATTAAAAATGTTATAACTTCCAATAGACTCGAAGGTGCATCAACAATTACACAACAAGTTGCAAAAAACTTCTTATTGACTAATGAAGTAAGCTTAAATCGTAAAATAAAAGAAGCAATTTTAGCTTTCAGGATTGAAAGAGCATTAACAAAAGAAAGAATTTTAGAACTGTATTTAAATCAGATTTATTTAGGGAGTGGTGCATACGGTGTTGCTGCAGCAAGTTTAGAATATTTTGATAAATCAATCAAAGAATTAGATTATAATGAAGCTGCTTTACTGGCTGCTTTACCAAAGGCTCCAAGTAGATATAATCCATATAGAAATGTTGAATTAGCTAAATTTAGAAGAAATTTAGTTTTAAGAAATTTATTAGATAATAATTTTATTGATAGCAAGGAATACGAAATTTTTAAAAATAAAGAAATCGTTTTAAAAAAAACTAAAAAAGTTTTTTTGGAAGATGCTCAGTATTATATCGAGGATGTAAGAAAAAATATAATTGAAAGATTATCCTATGAAAAGGTTTACAAACAAGGCTTCAATATAAATACCCCTATAAATTTAGATTTGCAAAAAATAGCAACAGATTCATTAAGAAATGGATTAATTGCATACGATAAAAGAAAAGGTTGGCATGGAGTTTTAAAGAATAAAAAATATAATTCTAATTGGAGTGAAAATTTAGATGAATACGAATTGGAAAATTCAATTAATTGGAATTTGGCTATCATAAAAAAAGTAGATAAATTTTTAATAGAAATCGAAATCAAAGATAAATCAAGTGGAGTAATTGATTATAGTGATATCTCTTGGACAAAAAAAGAATTTGATGAATTAGTCAAACCTGGAGATATAGTTTATGTTGAAAAAATTAAAGAAAATAAATATAGTCTTAAACAATTTCCTAAAATTAATGGTGGAATTGTAGTCATGGATCCCTATTCAGGAAGAGTTTTGGCATTAAGCGGAGGTTTTAGTTTTAAAAATAGCGAATTCAATAGAGCTTCTCAAGCCTTAAGACAACCAGGTTCAGCTTTTAAACCATTTGTTTATGCTTTAGCTTTAGAAAATAATTTTACTCCTTCGTCATTAATTTTAGATGCTCCATTAGTTTTGGATCAAGGTTCTGATTTAAAAATGTGGAAACCAGAAAATTATGGAAAAAAATTTTATGGACCGTCAACATTAAGAGTTGGACTCGAGAAATCAAGAAATCTTATGACTGTTAGAATTGCACAAAATTTAGGAATAGATAAAATTGTGAATTTTTCACAAAAGTTAAAAATTTATGAAAATCCAAAGGAACTATTATCTATTTCTTTAGGCTCTACTGAGACAACTCTTCTTAAATTAACTTCAGCATATTGTGCTTTCATTAATGGTGGTAAATTAGTGGAACCAATATTGATAGACAGAATTCAGGATAGTGAAGGCAATACTATTGTGAATAACGATAAAAGATATTGTTCTAACTGTGATCAAATTTCCTTTTTAAGCGATGTTTACCCAAAAATAAAAGATAGATATGAACAAGTTTTTTCTAATCAAACAGCCTATCAGATAACTTCTATACTTGAAGGTGTTATTCATAGAGGCACAGGAAAAAAACTTAAAAAAATGAAACTAAATCTTGCAGGAAAAACTGGAACAACTAATGAAAATACAGATGCATGGTTTATCGGATTTACATCAAATTTTGTTATAGGTGTATATGTTGGAATGGATAATCCATCTCCTTTAGGAAAATTTGAAACAGGATCAAAAACTGCATTACCTATTTTTGAAAATTTTGTAAAAAAGGCCGTAAGAAAATCTGATGCAAGACCATTTAAAGTTGCTAATGGAATCACAATGATGGTTGTTGATCCAACGACTGGTCAAAAAGCAGAACTCACCTCTAAAAATACAATTATGGAGGCATATAAA
>CACKMG010000020.1 GCA_902601235.1 uncultured Pelagibacteraceae bacterium | reverse complement strand
ATTACTTCTTTGTTTGCATTAACACTATTAATCTTTTCTCCAATAAAATAATTAACACCTACAGCTTTCTTACCTGCAAAATTTATTTTTTGAACGTGTGCGTTAGTCACAATCTTTAAATTAGATCTTTTTTTTACGGGATTTAAATAACCTTTAGCAGCACTGCATCTAAGTTTTAATCCTACTTTATTAAAACTTGTAGTAAATTGAAAAAAACCTACACCAAAGTTATCTCCAGTATTAAAATCATTTGTTTTAGGTATTCCATATTCTTCAGCTGCATTTTGAAATTCATCAAGTAATTTTAAATTTATTTTTTTATTAGCTACAGTAATTGGGCCACTATCATTATGAAATTCACTTTTTCCTAATTCATTATTCTCTGATTTGAGAAAATATGGCAAAACATTTTCCCAGTCCCACCCTGTATTACCCAGTTGTCTCCATACATCATAATCTTCTTTTTGACCTCTAATCCATAAAAGTCCATTAATAGAAGAGCTACCACCTAAAGTTTTTCCTCTAGGATATCTAATCGATCTATTGTTCATTGTTTCATCAGGTTCAGTTTTAAAACACCAATCAACCTTTGGATTATGCATAGTTTTAAAATATCCAACTGGAATATGTATCCATGGATAATTATCTTTACCACCAGCTTCGATTAACAAAACTTTATTTGATGGATTAGCAGTAAGTCTATTTGCAAGAACGCAGCCAGCAGATCCTGCTCCAATAATAATGTAATCAAAATTTTCCATTAGCAGTTGAATCTTTTTTTAGTTTATGTTTTTCAAAGTTTTTACACTCATATGTATCAATTGTCACTTGTGTCAACATTGTTTTTCTGATTGTATGAAACACGTTAAATTTAACTAACAAGAGGAAATATAATGAAAAAAATCATTTCAATGTTATTTGCAACTGTTTTGGTACTTGGGTTTACTTCTAGTGCTAATGCTGCAAAAACACTTAAATGTCAGACAGTTCTTAACACTAAAGCAGATGAAGTTAAGATGTTAAAAGACTTTACTGACACTGTAACTGCTTTAACAAGTGGTTCATTGAAATTCGAAATTTTACCTGCAGGTGCTGTAGTTGGAGTTAAAGAAACTTTAGATGCAGTAGATAAAGGTTTGATTGATTGCGGATTTGCATGGACACACTATTGGTCAGGTGATCACCCTGCAGCTATGTTATTTGGTTCTCCAGTAGCTGGTGGTGGAGTAGGTATCGACAATATAGCTTTCTTATCATGGTTTCAATACGGTGGTGGTAAAGAGTTATACGACCAATTATGGAAAGAAATGGGAAGAGACATTAAAGGATTTATGATTCAACCAGTTGGACCAGAAGCTTTAGGTTGGTTTCCAAAACCAATTAAAGACATGGCTGATTTTAGAAAATATAAATTCAGAACTCCTCCAGGAATACCAGGACAAACTTACAAAGACATTGGTATAGCTTCTGTTGCAATGGGTGGTGGAGACATTCTACCAGCTTTAGAGGCAGGAACTATTGATGCTGCTGAATGGTGTTGTCCAAAACCAGATTTAACATTTGGTTTCCAAAAAGTATTAAAGCACTACTACCTACAAGGTTTACATCAAGTAGTCGTAAATGCTGACTTTTATATTACTGGAAAAACTTATAATGCTATGAGTGATCATGAGAAGAAGTCTCTTGAAGTAGCAGCTAATGCTTCATTAGCAAAATCTTTAAGCTACAGAATCTATGAGAATGGTAAAGCATTAAGAGAGTTAACTACTAAACATGGAGTAATTTTAGAAGATACACCTTCAGATTATTTCACAGAATATATGGCTGCAGCAAAAGCTTCTTTAAACAAGAATGCTAAAGATAATAAATTCTTTAATGAGGTTTATAATTCAATGAAAGAATTTGCTGACATAGCTGTTCCATTCTGGAGTGGTGCTCAAATGTCTAATGCTAAGCTAGGAATGGCTCACGCTGAAACATTAAAGTAATCAGTAATTAATCTTGATTTTATTAGAGCGGACTTTTACAGTCCGCTCTAATTTTTTTAACTAGAATTTTATGGCAGACGAACCAAGTAAACTTGATATATCAGATGAAATGATTGCCGAGAGGCGAGGTGGTTCAGGAAAAATGCCTGATGATATGCCATTATGGATGGCTAAATCTATAACGAGTATTGATAAATTTAGTAAGTGGATTGGTAATATTGTTTGTTGGATATTAATGCCACTAATTTTCGCAATGACTTATGAAGTTCTTGCAAGAAAATTATTTTTAGCTCCTACGATTTGGGCATATGATATAAGTCGTTTTTTATATGGAGCACTTTTTATGTTGGGTGCTGGCTATGCTCTTTCAAGAGGTGTTCATATAAGAGCAGATTTTTTATACAGAAATTTTAAAACTAAAAACCAAGGTCTTATAGATTTTTGGTTATATTTATTATTTTATTTTCCTGGTCTAATTGTTTTTTTATATATGACATTAGGTTTTGTTGGAGAGTCGATTCAAAGAGGTGAGAGAGGCATGGATACTACATGGATGCCTTATATGTGGCCAATAAAAACATGTTTACTTATTGGTATAATATTTTTACTGGTCCAAGGAGTTTCCGAATTATTTAAAAGTTATTGGGCAGCTAAAAAGGGTGAGTGGCCTGGAGAAACTAAATGATAGCTGAGTTTATAGATCCAGCAATTTTAGGTTTTATTCTTGTTGGTGTGATGCTCTTTGCAATCTTTGTAGGATTTCCAATATCATTTACGTTAATATTTCTTGGGTTTGTATTTGGTTATCTAGGATTTGGGAAATTAGTTTTCTATTTAATGACACTACAATTCTCCATGGTAATGACGGAACAGACACTCGCCGCCGTGCCACTCTTTGTTTTTATGGGAATTATGATGGAACAAGCTGGCTTAATGGAAAGATTATTTTCAGCATTTCAAATGATGTTAGCGAAAGTAAAGGGATCTTTGTACTATGCAGTTTTATTTGTTTCTGTAATATTTGCAGCAGCAACTGGAATTGTTGGTGCTTCCGTGACAATTCTTGGAATCATGGCTGCAAAATCTATGAATAGATCTGGTTATGATGTAAGACTTGCAGCTGGGACTATCACTGCTGGAGGTACTTTAGGAATATTAATTCCACCAAGTATTATGTTAGTTGTTATGGGACCTATAATGGAAATCCCGGTTATAGATTTATTTGCTGCCGCGATCCTACCAGGAATTCTTCTTGCAAGCTTATATGCAGGTTACACAACAATAAGATGTATGATTAATCCTAAATTAGGACCAGTCATTCCTGAAGATATGAGAGCTGCGAGTATGAAAGATGTTTGGATTGAATTTTTTTTAGGGCTGGTACCACCAGCAGCTTTAGTATTTGCAGCACTAGGAAGTATTTTATTTGGATTCGCTACACCAACTGAAGCAGCAGGCTGTGGTGCAATGGGTGCATTAATTCTTTCATTAGCCTATAAAAAATTAACACTTTCTAAATTACAAGAAGCATTAGTTAAAACTTTGGAAATTACGGCTTTAATAATGGTCCTTGTTGCAGCTTCAAATTTTTTTGGTGCTGTTTTTGCAAGATTAGGTACACCGACTTTATTAACAGAATTTTTATTAAGCCTAGAAATGAACAAATATTTAATTCTAGCAATGGTAATGGTTATGATATTTTTACTTGGATGGCCATTGGAGTGGGTACCAATTGTCATGATTATAGTTCCAATAATTTTACCATTAATAGAGGCATTAGGATTTAACTTAACTTGGTTTGCAATATTGGTAGCAGTTAATTTGCAAACCGCATGGCTCTCACCGCCCGTCGCATTATCAGCATATTTCTTAAAAGGAGTTGTTCCGGAGTGGGATCTAAAGGATATTTATTATGGAATGATGCAATTTATGGTTCTTCAATTAATTGGTTTAATTTTGATAATTATATTTCCTAAGATTGCTCTCTGGTTGCCAACTCTCTTATATGGACAGTAGATTATTTAAGTTTTATATTGTCTAAGTGAGTCAGCAAAAAATAAAAAATTCATTAATAAATTGGGACTTAGTTACTGTCAACCCAAGTGATAAAAATTGGAATTGGAAAGATTTGTTTTTTTTCTGGGGAGTAAGCATACAAAGTATAATAGGGTTTTCATTAATTGCCTCTTTGTATGTAATTTATAATTTGAATTCATTAGTTGTTTTGGTTGGTACAATTCTTGGGTCTTTATTAGTATATTTTTTCTCAAATTTAATTGGTAAACCTTCTCAAAAATTTGGATTACCATTTATTGTTTTGCTCAGATCATCCTTAGGTTTTAGAGGAGCACAATATTTTGGTTTGACAAGATGTTTAGTTGGTATTTTTATGTTTGGTATTCAAACATTTTTTTTGTCAAAAGCATTAGGATATTTAATAAGAATAATTATTTTTAATTTTGAACCATCTTTACTAGATAAGGACTTTTTTCTTATATTTCTTTTGGGCATGAATATAATTGAGTGGTTTTCAATAATTTCATCAATTATTTTACAGTATATTTTGTTCAGTTTTGGCATGAACTTTAATAAAAAGATAATTAAATTTTCAGCAATAACTGTTTATTTAGGCATGCTGATTTTCTTTTTTTCAGTTCTATTAAATGATGTACAATTTTCATTAAATGCTTTTTTAAAAAATTTAAAAATTGAAAATTTTTTCGATAAAAACAATATAGGCCCAATAATATCAGTCACAGGTACAATTTTTGCCTTTTTTTCAATTATAATTTTGTCATTTGGTGATTTTTCACGTTATGTTAAAAATGAATCAGAACTAAAGAAAGGTAATTTAAGTTTATTGCTGAATTTGATTATCTTTTCTTTTTTTGCTTTATTTATTGTTTCAGGTGTAGACTCTTTTTTAAGGCAAGAAGGCCAAGATTTATCAAGAATTCTTACAAATCCTACAGATATAATTGGTAAATTAAATAATTTATTAATTACTAATTTAGTTTTGATTTTTATAATTGTTGCTTCAGCGTCTACAAATTTAATTGCTAATTTTATACCATCACAATATACTTTAATAAATTTTATTCCATCTTCTTTGTCTTTAAAAAGCTCAAGTATAATAATTGCAATTTTAGGATTTTTGATTGGTATTTTTTGGTTAACTTATTTTAGTCAAATTGGGATTTTATCTTTTATTGATACGTTTGGAGCTTTTTTTGGTCCATTATTTGGAGTAATGATATGTGATTTTTATTTTATCAAAAAAGGTATTTTAGATAATAAAGATATATATTCAGTGGAAAGCAAAAGCACCTACTTCTACTCTGGTGGATGGCATATTAAAGGAGTTTATAGTTTATTAATTGGTTTTATTTTTTCATCATCTACTATTTGGAATTCAAACTTAATGTTTTTAAATTCTTTTTCTTGGATAATAGGTGGTATTATAGCACTAATAGTTTACTACTTGTTAGCAAAAGAATAATAACTTAATGAAAAATATTGATTTTAATTTTAAAAATAGAACAGCTATTGTTACGGGTGGCGCTCAAGGCTTTGGTTTAAATATTGCAAAAAGATTTTTAAATTCAGGAGCAAAAGTTATTATTTGGGATGTCGATCCAGAGATGTTAGATAAATCTAATAAAGAATTAAATAGTCCAAATTTGATTTCACATGTTGTTGATGTATCTAAATATAAAGAGGTTGAACATTTTACTAAAGAAGTAATTAAAAAATCAAATATTGATATTCTTATAAACAATGCTGGTATTACAGGCCCAACAGCCTCATTGTGGGAATATGATATTGAAATGTGGAAAAAAGTTGTGGATATAAACTTAATGGGAACTTTTAACTGTTGTAGAGCAATAGTCCCTAATATGATTAAGAATAATTATGGTAGAATTGTTAATGTAGCTTCAGTAGCAGGGAAAGATGGGAATGCTAATGCTAGCGCATATAGTGTTGGTAAAGCAGGGGCCATAGGATTAACAAAATCCTTAGGTAAAGAATTAGCTGATAAGAATATAGCAGTCAATGCTGTTACACCTGCTGGTGCTAAAACTCGAATTTTAGATCAAATGACTAAAGAACATGTTCAGAGAATGTTATCAAAAGTCCCCAGAGGGAGATTTCTAGAGGTTGAGGAATTTACATCTCTAGTTTGCTGGTTATCTTCTGAGGAAAATACTTTTTCTACAGCTGCTGTTTTTGATATAAGTGGTGGTCGATCTACCTATTAACTCCTAGGCTTTAGCTCAAAAACCTTTAATTGATTATTTTTTGCTCTACTTAATTTTATGTCATTCGACATAACAGGTGCAAAAATGATGATTGACCAGTAAATTAATAAGATAAAAATGGAAATTGTCTTCATAAAATTGATGTATTGCTTAAAGTTGATTTTTGGATGTTTAAATTTTGTCAAAATAATGTATTAACAACTTTTTTTAAAAAATATTTAAATGAAAATTATTTTAAAGATTCTGCTGTGTGTACTCATTATAACTAGCCCAATTTATTCAAATGAGATTAAAGTTTTTGATTTTACTGAAGTTGAGCTTTCTCAGCTAGACGTACGAAAGGTAAGAGGTGCTAAAAATAGCACTGTCTATACAGTTGGATCGAACGAAAATGGAAATTTTTTAAAAGCCGTTGCTGATAATGCTGCGTCAGGATTAGGTAAAGAGATCAAAATTGACCTAAATAAAACTCCTTACATCAACATAACTTGGAAAATTGAGAAAGATTTATCTGGTATAAAAGAAAATACGAAAAAAGGACATGATTTTGCTGCGAGGGTTTTTGCAGTTAAAAAGATTGGTGCTACGCCACTTTCAAATAGAGCTATAAATTATGTATTTTCAAGTAATAATGAAATTGGCTTTTCTTCACCAAGTCCCTATACAAAAAAATCAATAGACAATGTTTTAGCTAGTACTAAAAATAATCTAAATGAATGGATTACTGTTAAAGCTAATGTAAAAGAGGATTTTAAAAGGTTTCATGATCTAAATGTGAATGAATTAGACGGATTAGCAATAATGTCTGATACAGACAATTCTAAAATGACAGCTATAGCTTATTTTCAAAATATATATTTTTCAGAGAAATAATTAGTTATTTATATATAATATTATTATGCATGAAAATTTCTTTCATAAGTTAAGAGTGTATTACGAAGATACTGATGCTGGTGGGGTAGTTTATTATGCTAATTATTTAAAATTTTTGGAAAGAGCTAGAACTGAAGCGTTATTTTCAATTGGTTTTAATAATAAAAAAGTTAAAGATTTATTTAATTCATTAATAATTGTTAAATCATGCAATATAGAATATAAAAAATCAGCTTATTTAGAAGATGATTTAACTGTTAGGTCTTTTGTAAAATCAATTACTAAAACTTCATTTTTTATGAATCAAATAATTTCAAAAGGAGATGAAACTATAGTAGAAGCGCAAGTTCATTTAGTTTTTGTAAACAGTGAGGGTAAACCTGTTAAAATACCTGATGAAATTTACTTAAAATTTAAACCATTTTTTTGTGACACAATTAAAACTTAGCAAGTTTTTTTGCTTTTTTAAATAAATTCACCATCATCTTATTTGAAATGAGTTTTGTGTTAACATTTCTAGGGCTTGGATGATAGCTTGATAAAATTATCAAACCATTTGGTAAGAATTGAGTTTTACCATGTTTAAAAATAAATTTTTTTTTAATTTTAAGTTTTTGTTTATATAACTTTATACAATTATCAAAAGCAACTTTTCCCAAGGTAACAATTACTTTAAGTTTTTTTAAAGATAATATCTCTGCATCAAAAAAATCAGAACAATTTAAAATTTCTTCACTTAGAGGCTTATCTTCAGGAGGAACACATTTAAGAATATTAGTAATATAAGTAGATTTTAATTCAAGATTATCGTTTAAATCTTTTGAAAATGGAAAATTTGAAATACCAACCTCATATAAACATTTAAATAAAAAATCTCCTGATTTATCTCCAGTGAAAGCTCTTCCAGTTCTAGTGCCACCGTGAGCAGCGGGTGCAAGACCAATTATAGCTAATTTAGAGTCTAAACTTCCAAAGCCCGGAACAGGTTTACCCCAATAAACTTCATTAATATTTTGCTTTCTTTTTTTTTTACTTATTTTGTTTAGAAATTTTACTAGTCTTGGACATTTTTTGCAGTTAACTATTGTTTTGTTTAAAGTATTTAATCTAATGTCCATTTATGAAATTTTTTAAACTTTTAATAATAATATTTATATCTTTAACTCAATCTATTAAAGCAGATTTAAATAAAAATTTAATGAATCAACTAGAGGATGGTGGAAAATTAATATTTATTAGACATGCATATGCACCAGGGAGTGGTGATCCAAATAATTTCAATTTAACCGATTGTTCCACTCAAAGGAATTTAAGTATAGATGGAAAAAAACAAGCTCAATATATTGGAGATTTTTTTACAAAAAATAAAATTAAGATAGATAAAGTCCTATCCAGTGAGTGGTGCAGATGTAAAGAGACAGCAAAAATTGCTTTTAAAGATTTTTCTACAACTAATTTTTTAAATTCTTTTTATAGTTCAAAATATGCAAAAAATAAAAACAAACAAGTCAAAGAATTAAATTCATATGTAAAAAAATTTAAAAGTAATAAAAATTTAGTTTTAGTAACACACTATGTATTAATATCTGAAGTTTTAAATTATGCTCCATCATCAGGCGAAATAGTTGTTTCTGACAAAAATTTCAATATTATAGGGACAATAGAAATTAATTATTAGAAGTTATGTCCTCAAAACGAGCCATGAAACAAGCACAAAAACAAGCTTATGCTAGACATAGAAGCAATATAACAAACAATCGGTTTTCATCTAGAAAAAAAAATTTTACAAAAAATAAGAAAAAAAACTAACTTTCTTTCTCGAATTTTTCAACTTTTTTACAAGTAGAAATTTTTGAAATACCCTCTTCATCATTTAAAACAGTTTTAATGAAAATTTCCTTTTTTCCTTTTTCAAACAATATTTGAGTGTAAAATTGTGGATATCCATGTTTATGCGTTAAAATTTTTCCATTTTCCTCATAAATATTTCTTACATATGAGTTTGATTTTTTAACACTTAAATCAGTTAATCTATATTTTCGGTAAGTTTTTTCTTTATATACATAATTTCTAACCATTATTAATTCATTAAGATTAAAAATATATTCATTTTTTAAAAACTCATCTTGTTTATCATCACATAAACTTAAAATAATTATTTCTGACTTTAAATTTTGAAAGGGTAAAATCAAAAAAAAAAAAGAAATTATGAATTTAATTCTTTTCATTTTTTTCAGCAAAAAATATTCCTATTAGAAGTAAAGCTGTCCAACCTAACCCTAAAAGTCCTTTTAAAATACTTGTATCCGCACTCCATATTTTAAGTACTAGGGCTCCAAATATTAGGCCTATGATGTAGATAATAATTGCGATTGAAGTCTTGCTCATTTCGTTAAATTTTTTTTGAATAAAGAGATACCATTTTCAATTTTATAAGTATAGGACTCTTCAAAACTTTTAAGTTGCCAACCAGTTAATCTTTTTTTTATTAATTCAATATTTTCTTTTTTCCAATCATCAGTTGTATCTTCAAGTTTCCAAATTCTTTTTTCCTCGTTATTTCTTCCACAACCATAGCAATAACCAGTGCTTGGATCAGTTTTACAAATACTTATGCATGGTGAAATAATCATACTATTATTATAAAGGAAAATTTATATAATTTGCAACAATTGTCGTTGGACAAATAGTTTCAATAATATATAAACCTCTTGAATTTGTGGGGCGATGGCGGAATTGGTAGACGCGTCGGTCTTAGGAACCGATAGAGCAATCTGTGAAGGTTCGAGTCCTTTTCGCCCTACCAAAAAAAGATTATGAAAGTTACTGTCGAAAATAAAAAAGGTCTGAATAAAGACATAAAAGTTTTTATAGATAAAAAAACTATGAATTCTTATATGGATGAAAAGTATGAAGAAATCAAAAGTTCAGTAAATCTTAAGGGATTTAGACCAGGAAAAGTACCAAGAGAAATTTTAAAAAGACAATTTGGTAAAGCTGTTTTTGGTGAAGTTTTAGATAAAGTATTAAAAGAAACGACTACAAAAGCATTAGAAGAAAATAAAATTAAACCAGCAGGTCAACCAAAGCTAGATTTAAAAACTTATGGTGAAGATAAAGATTTAGAATATATAATTTCAGTGACTGAGCTACCCAAAGTTCAAATTAAGTCTATTGAAAATATTAAGTTTGATGAATACTCTGTAAAGATTGATGACAATGAGTCTGAAAAAAGAATAAAAGAAATAGCAAAAAATCAACCTAACTTTGAAGATGCTTCTGATGACACAAGAGCTAAAAAAGGTGATTTAGTAGTTTTCGACTACAATGCCACTGTAGATGATAAATCTTTTAAAGGCGGTGAAGGTAAAAATACACAACTTACATTAGGAAAAGATTTATTTCTTAAAGGTTTTGATGATCAGCTAGTTGGTGTTAAAAAAGGTGATAAGAAAATAGTAGAAGCTAAATTACCTGAAAATTTTCCTGAGAAAGAATTTATTAATAAAAAAGCTAAATTTAATTGTACTATAACACAAGTTAAAATTTCAAAAGAAGTAGAAATAAATGATGATTTCGCAAAAAATTTAGGAGCAAAAGATTTAAAAGATCTTAAATCTTTAATATCAAAACAAATTAATGATGAATATAAAAATTCCTTAGATCGTTTATCAAAAAATCAAATACTAAAAGAAATAGAAAAATTCAAAGTTGATGAGATACCAGAAAATTTAATAGAAGAAGAGGTAAAAATATTATCTCAAGGGATGTCAGAGGAAGATGCAAAAAAAAGCAGAAAAAATTTTGAAGATGTTGCAAAAAAAAGAATTAAGGTTGGTCTTATCTTAAATGAGTTTGGTGAACAAAATCAAATTAAAGTTACAGAACAAGAACTTCAAAATGAAGTTCAAAAACAAGTTAGAATGATGCCAGGTCAAGAAAAAATGGTAATGGATTTCTATCAAAAAAATCCTTCTGCACTTACAAGTTTAAGAGGCACTGTATATGAGGAAAAAATAATAAGTTTAGTTAAGGAAAAAGCTAAATCGAATAAAAAAGAAGTAACAAAAGAACAAGCAGAAAAAATTTTAAAAGA
>CACKMG010000019.1 GCA_902601235.1 uncultured Pelagibacteraceae bacterium | reverse complement strand
TAAAGAGGGAAAAGAAATAAAAAAACAAGATCCAAAAGAAATAGTCCCTAATGTAAGAGATGATACCCCTCCCCTTAAATGGACTGGTAAATTTTTTAAAAGAGAAGACGTATTAAAAAAATTTGTAATCAATAAAAGTATTCAATTAAGACACACTGATGGTTTAACTTTTGAATTTTTATACGATATGGCAAAAACTCTAGATGATAAAAAAAGTCTGATGTTTTTAGGGGGCGGTAAATCTGGCAAGGAACCTTTAATTTTTCAAACAAATGGTAGCCCTTACAGAGGATTTTTGGATGGTAGAATAAATAAAAATCAATATCAATTAATTTTAAGATTAAGTAATATGGAGTTAAAAAAAATATAGTTTTGTTATGCCATTAGACATTAAAGAAAATTTTAAAGGTAAAAAATTAAATAAAATATCTGCTTATTTCAAAAGAATAGGTGAAAAAGAAACTATGAATGGAACATATATTTTTGAAGATGGAACTTCGGAAGAAGGTTGCTCCTATAACAATAATTATTTGAGTGGCACTATAAATTTTTCTAATGATGAAGATCATATTTCTATTTCTGAATTTATAGAAGGTTTAAAAGACGTAAATTGGGCAAGTCAAGTTGCTAGTTCAATTGATAATTTTGAAGGTGAGGGAAGTTCTATTGATTATGATAAAGAGGACTTTGAGAGTTTCGAAGAAGGAGATAGTGATGGATGTGACTATGATGCGAGTACAGATCCCACATCAATCAGTTTTTACTTTGGTGATGAAAAAATTGAATTCAATTTAATTGATGAAAATTTATATGAATTTAAGGATGTGAAATATTCTAAAGATGATATTATCGAACTAGTGAAACATTTTAATAAATAATGACTATAAAGAAAAAAAGTAAAAAGAAAAAAGTCAAAAAAAAAGAGGACTGGTCAGAAATTTCATTTTCAACTTCAGAATTAACTTATTATGATTTAATTGTTGAAGAAAAAAATTTAAATTCTATTGAAAAAATTAATGAACAAATTTCAAACGTTATTGAAGGTGGAGAAAACGAGTCTACATCCCATTTGGTCCTTGGAGATCTAAACCACTATAAGGATAAAGCCCTTAACTCAAGCTATCTCACAATAGACAGCACTGATATCACTTCTTTTGATTACACAATTGAAAACCAAGGTAAATTAGTCGCAGCACCAAAAAAGGGAGAAGTTGTTTTTCTATTTTACTATCGTTATGACCATGCAGGTTATTCTCTCACAAAAAATAAAAATCATACTAATGTTTCTTTTAAAGTGAAATCGTTTAAGAACGAGGCGGTTTTGGCAGAAATGTACTACGACCCAGGTTTTGAACTCACAGCGCATGATGCAAGCGGTGGTGGTGTGATGTATTTAGAAATTATATGTGCTAACGGAAAAACATTTGAGGGATCGGTAGAGGGCAAAGAGGATTTAATTCAAGAGTTTCATACTTATCTTACTAATAAGCAAAAAAAACTCTCGCAAGATAAAGGTAAAAATTATTTAATCAAAATACTCCCTAATTCTTTATTCTCAGAAATAACTGATTTAGACGAAGGAGTAGATAAAGATTATAATCCAACTGAAAAAGGTAAAAATTATTTTGTCGATCGAATGAAAAGTTTTATAGACGAATTTAAAGAAAAATTTGATGGAGTTATTGGGGAAAAAATTTTAATCAGCTATAATTCTGAAGACTTTTATGATTTGAGTGAACTTAAAAATACATTAGACTCTAATTTTGAGTATCTTAATGTTTATATTTTATTAAAAACTAAAATATTGGGAGAAGAGTTAAATAACATATTTTTAAGTATGTCCGACTATGGATTTTATGCCGACTATCCGGATGATGAGGAAAAAATAATTACCCAGGGTTATGATAAAGGAGAATATGATACTGGTTATTTTGCTGCAAATGCAGGTAATTATGATCCAGAAGGATATATAAGTGATAAAAATAATCCCATGTCTCTATCTTTGAAAAAATATAACGAAGTGATGAAAACTTTAGCAGAATAATTAATGAATTTAAGCGAACATCAAAAGGTAAAGCTTCAAGCAAAAGGACATATTCATTGGATAGATAAAAAATCAAATAATATTTATAAAATATATAAAAAATTTAATCTTTTAGATGACTTAAAAGATATTGAAAAAAGATTAAGTCAAATAGTTAAGCTTTCATCTTCAATGGATTTTATACCTCAAACAAATTATTTCTACGAGAAAGATTTACTAGTAATGAAACAAAAATGTTTGAGTAATAAAAAAAAATTAAAAGAAATTGACTCTTCAGAAAAAATAAAATTAATTAAAAAATTTGCTCAATCACTTGATAAACTATATGCAGAGGAATTTGTACATGGTGATATTAATCGAAAAAATATTATCTATTCTGAAAATAACTTATTTTTGATTGATTTTGAACCTTCACTACTACAAATTAAAGATCAGACCAAGCAATGGATGTCCACAAGACCATATCGACATCACGCGGATATTCAAAATAATAAAATTACAGCAAAGTCAGACTTTCTAGGTTTTGCATGTTTTGCAAAATGGTTTTTATTTAACAGCAATTGTCCACAGCATCATGTAAAGGAATGTTCAAAAATAATTACTAATTTGAAATTTCAATCATCTCCTTACCAAAACTTAATAAAACTATTTGCTAATTAAACTAATTTGCTTTTGTCTTACTCTTATTTTATTTAAATTAGCAATTTACTTATTTAATGAGTCGAAATAATTTGTCAGAACTTCTTCTGCACTTTTGCCATCATCCACCTGTTTTTCTAATGATGGTATTACAGAAAAATCTTTAAAAACCTTATCTTTAAATAATGAATTTTTAACTTCTACTAATTTGTCTCTCGCAGACAAAGGTTGAACTTTGGATTTTGTACCCTCACTTTTACTATCTTTTGCGTTCATCATTCGAACATTAACTTGATCAGGTGATATTCTTTGAGCATTATCTAAAGTTGAGGAGTGAACATAATGTCTTGCTTGAACCACAGCTGGAAAATCTACAAATAAATCCTCAGATTTTGAGAATATAAAACATTTTTTATCTGGGTCCGTATAACCTTTGCTTGGATCCGACTTTTCAAATTTTTCTATATGATATTTTTTAACAATCATTTGATTACTACCTACAAGATATACATATGAATATTTGAGTAAATCTATCATTTCATCTTTAATCAACCATTGACCAAGAGTTTTGTTTTGTTTGTCTTGTTTTATATTTTTAATATAGTTCTCGTAAGTAACTGAAAAAACTAAACTATCTACTTCTAAATTATCCATAACTTATTAATCAATTTATTTTTCCAAATCTTTTATCATTTTTTCAGGAGGTGCCCAAGTAAATTCATCTCTTTCTAACTCGTAACTATTTTTTTTTCCATTATCAAATAATACTTCGATGTAAGTTCCTGTACCCTCATTTGCTGATTCAGAATCAATTTCCATATTCTCATTATTTTCCCATGAGATTAAAGCTAAATCATTAAATCTGTTTACTTTAAATAATATTTTTTTTTGCTTTTCGTTAAATCTAATTTTGTACTCACTCGACAAATATTGATAATAAAATATTAATGTCATTTTTCCTTTGGGTGGTTTTTCAAAAAAATCTCCCATATTTTTAAATTCATATTTTATAGTTGATGACTCATGATCCATTAGTTCGCTTGCACTGCTTATAATTTTTTTTGAGTCTTTATCTAGATGACCTAAAACGGGCATTGACTCTGATGATGACTCTGCATCTTCTATAAAATCTTCAATATTTTTTTTAATTTTTTTCTTATTTGTAAAATCTTTAACATCAAATGTTTTATTATAATACGTAATCTCTTCACCAATCAGAGAGTATGTTGGGTTTTCGTCTAAATTTTCTTCTTTTATTTCTTCATCCATAAAAAACTCCTATTTTCTTGTGTAGTTTTTAATCTTCGAATGGATCTTTATCTTTGTTAAGACCTAGCAATTGATCACGGGACCATAGTGATAAAGACTCAAACCATTTTATAATTTTTTTGTCTGCAAAATTTAAAGATTCAATATCATTTTTCATTGCTTCAAGAACAACCTCTTTATCAGCTTTTAATTGTTTATCTGCAAATTTAAGATTGCTTCCATTTTTTTTTACAGCTGCAATTATTACTTGCTTATCTTTACTGAATTTTTTTAATTCATCTGTAGAAATAGTGTTATTTTTAATTTTTTTTAAAACTTCTTTTGTGTCCATTAAGATAACTTACTTTTTTTTATATCCTTTTTTTAATTTGGATTTGATTAATTTTTCTACTTCAGCTTTTGCAGCATCTGGTGATTTAGCTTTTTTAACTGAAGTTTGTCCATTAGTTCCTACCTTACCATAAAGAATATTTATTGATGAACCCTTTGCTTCTATTTGCCAAAATTTGTTAGACTTCGCATCTTTATATACCAATTTAGTTTTGCTCATTTTAAACTCCTTTTTTAATTGTTAAGGTTAATTTAAATTTTTCTAGATATAAAGTTAAAAATTATATAAATTTTATTACTAATTATGATTTCCTTTGAAATTAATGGAGTTGGATTTGAAATATCTATAGGTGAAATAGATAAATCAAAATTTGAATATTGGAAGGATAGAGAGATAACAGAGGAAGATGCTAGTAAAAAAAATAAATCTAGTCTTTTTAGTGATCATTGGTCAGATCTAAACGATATATTCCATGATAATGGTCCAGCAATCTTAGAAAATACTAAATTAGAGGTAAAAGAAAATGATAAAATTATATTAGAAACATATTTAGGAGCTCAAGACCTTAGTGGTTCAAAAATAAATTTTAAAGAAAACAAAATAAAAATTGATAACGATTATTATTTTTTAGGTTATCAGCACGATAAAGGAACTTTTTATAAAACAGAACTTGAAACTCAATCATTTGAAATTGATAAATTATTAATTACTTATGAGACGATTGCAGGTTTTTCAATCATAACAGATATCGAGTATGATGGAGAAAGTATAGATAAAGGTGATTATTCAACTACAACGAAAGAAATTTCTTTAAACGTTTATCAAAACAATGAGTAATTTTGATAATGATACTAAAAATAAAAAAATAAAACGAAAACCTAATATAAAGACTGGAAAAATCTAATTATTCCAAAAAATAAAAAATTTTTAGATTTTTTTAACTTTGAGCCTGATAAGGAACACCTAAATTGTGTTTTTGAAAGAGAAGAAAAAAATTACAAATAATTATTTTTTTTATTTCTAATAGTGTGGTTGGTTATTTATAAATTTGCTACATACCTCTTGAACCTTTGTAAACACCTGAACTATTCACAATATGGTATCTACTTGGACGAGAATTATTTTTCAATTTTGTTAAAACGTGAACATCATCTCCAACAACATTGCAAGCTACTACCTCGTAACCTCCGTTTGTAAAATTAGCAGTTTTACATTTTGATGTATTGCCATCTTTTCTTTTTATTATCAGTTGGGTTCCATCCCAATTTGCATATGATACTTTTGACATTTTATTCCTCCTTATGATTTTTTATTTACTTTTAATTTTTTTTTATTTCCGAGTGCATTAATTATGCTTAATTGACTCTGATTAATCATTTTTTGAATATTGTCTGCAAGTAAAGCACTTGTTGCATTCATTGTAGATATTGGAGTTATGCTATCTGACACTTCTAAAACAGAATTAGATAAATAATTTAATCCATCTAACATTTTATCTATTTTCTTTTCACCTTTATATGACCTTGCTTGCCTAAAACAATTCATAGCTTGACGTGCACTCGCAGATGCTTTTCTTGAATGTTGACCCGTTCGACCTGCCTGAGTTAACGCTACACCTTTAGTAAATATTGATCTAAACCCCATTATATCCTCCTAAATTATTATTTTCTTTGAAGATTAACATAACTTCATTTAGTTTTAAAATGAATGAAAAAAATTGCTCTTTGTTATGATTTTGATGGAACTTTATGTTCAGGTTACATGCAAAATCAAGAGCTTATTCCGGATTGTAAATTAGATGTAAAAAAATTTTGGACATCCGTTACTGAAAATTCAAAAAAAAATAATATCGATCCAACTCTATCATATATGCATCTATTAGAGGAAAAAATGCATCATGCAAAAGTGGAAATTTCAAAAAAAAATTTTAATAAATATGGTCAAAGATTAAAATTATTTTCTGGAGTAAATGATTGGTTTAAGAGAATAAAAGATTTTGGAAAAAAAAATAATATTGAAGTTGAGCATTACATTATTTCTTCAGGATTAACGGATATGATAGAAGGTTGTGATTTTAGTAACGAATTGAATAAGATTTATGCTTGTGAATATATTTATAAAGATGGAAGAGGGATTTGGCCAAAACTATCTGTAAATTATTCAAATAAAGTCCAATATCTCTATAGAATTCATAAAGGAGCTTTTGATGTCAGTGATCAAGAAGGCGTAAACCAAAAAAAATATTTTGGGGATCATATACATGTTCCTTTTGAAAATATAATTTTTTTTGGAGATGGTGAAACTGATGTTCCTACTTTTAACGTATTAAATAAGAATAATGGTAAATCTGTTTGCATTTATGAAGAAGGAAATGAAAAATCAATGAGTATAGCAAAAAAATTATTTTCTGATGGAAGAGTTCATCATGTTGTTAAAAATAATTACGAAGAGAACTCTGATATTGATTTATTAATAAAAGATATAATTAAATCAAAATTAAACTAATTTTTATATTTAAATCTTCAGTTAAATCTATTGATTAAAAAGTTGTGTTAAAATTTAGAATTGATAAAATTTATTCATGATAAAATTTAAAGCAGAAGGTAGCAAAGAAGTATTTAGAGCTAAAGAAATAACAAAAAAAACTTTTGAATTTTGGAAAGATAAACCTGATGAATTAAGTGATCACGTCAATGGTGGTGGTGCCGATGAAGATGTTGAAATAGGTATATATGATGAAATAGAAGATTTTACAGTAATTGGTTGGAAATTAAATAATACTACTCTAGAAATTGAAGAGTCAAAAGAAAGTATTTCGTTTGAATTAAGTGAAGAAAATTTTAAAAAAAATAAAATTAATTTTAAAATTACCAAAAAGAATTTCGAAGATGTCTGTGAAAATAAAAAAGGCTTTATTTTTAACGCATATGAAAGACTTGATGGAACTTGTGGACCAGTAGAAATAGAGAAAGTAAAAAAATTTGATAAAACAAAATTAAAAATTACAGTAACACAACTTGTTTTGCCTGATTCATCTGAGATTAAAGCCATAACAGAAATTTCTTATGATAAGCAAGATATTAGTTGGGACTTAATTGAGTCTAATGTTGAAGCTACTGGTGATCTTCCAAATTTAGAAGTTAACAAAATATAATTAAATCAAAAATAACTTAGTAATCTAGATAATTTTATAAAGATTCTTGTGTTTTTTTTTAAACATCATCACCCATTCTTACTTCAAAATTTTGAAAATTTGGATTTGATGACACTACACTTAATTGAATTATTTCATCATCTTTGTGACTAATTGCATAAACTATTTTTAATCCATCTAAATTTGCTAAATGTAAATTAAATTCACTTGGTTTAAATTCACTCACTTCAAACAATTTATCTAAATTTTCCCATTCTCCCTTTTCTCCACTCTGTCCAAAAAAATAAAACTTTTCTGATAGATCCTTATTAGACGTATGAACAACATCTTCTTTTATATTAAAACCTTTTGCTTTAATTTCATCTGAAGTTAATGGAATATTTAATAATTCTTCATTATTCTCATTAAATACTTTTAAATATTGACCTGTTCCCTCTTCTTCTAAAACTGCTCCATATTTGTGGGCAATATCATCCATCTCAGACCATTCTTTAATGTCTAAATTGTCACCAAATCCTGAAACTGCATCATTTAATGCTTCGTTATCTTGAGAATATTTATTGTAAATCTCCTCTGTAATATTTCCTAAAACAACTTCATATCCGTATGAACCCAATGCAAATTTAATCTTCATAAAATTATATTTGTATCATAAAATTATTTTTCATCATTCATTTCGAGTTCTGAATTATTACAAATTTGACAAGATAATTTGTCTTTTAAATATTTGACCTCATTAACATAACCAAACCATTCACAAGGGCTACAAAAATAGTCCCATTTAAATGGATAAATTTTACTTTTACAATCCTTAGTAGTTGGCAAGCATTTTTCACAAATATAAAAAATATTTTTAGCAAAAGAAATTTTTTTTCCACTTATTAAGTCAAATTTATTAGTACATCTTGAACAAATGTTATTTTTGGTCATCATTTAATAATATTATCTCCTATCATATTTGTTTTTTTACAGGCATAAGAATTACTCAATTTTAATTTTTATTTTTATTTCTTATAAATCCCTATCTAATATAATATCTTTTCTATTATTTTTTACTCTCTTTGACAAATAAACTGCAATCGAAACGAGTGATAAAGGGATCAAAAATTTAAGTGTACCACTTGTGTAATAATGAATTTTTTCTGTAATTAATGAAGATAAACTGAAAGCGGTGATGGTAAATCCATTAACAATATAAAACCAAATAAATATAATATCTATAATTGTCAGTTTTTTTGGCTCAGGTTTTTCAACAGAAAAGTAAAGTGCTATTGCAGATAAAAATGTGGTTGTTAAAATACCAATACTTTCACCTGATTGATCAAATCCTAAAAACACTGAATAATAGACTAAAAAAATTAGGAAGAACATTGGAATACCAATTTTGAATAAAGTTGCAGTATTCTTTCTTTTTACAATCCAGCCTAATCTATTTTCACTATTTACTGTAACTGTTTTTTTTAAATCGGTATCTTTATATAAAAAATTCTTTTTATATTTAATTCCTGAAAAAGCATTTTCGATATTCCATTCATTTATTTCAAACTCATCATCTACCAACTCTAAAGGAATAGGCTGCAGGATATGTTCTGAGTTATCTTTTAAAGTCATGGAAATATATAAACTTTGCCAATCAAATGGATAATTGTCAGCAATTGCCAAGAAATCAAAATTAGCGACTATATAGTATCTAACTGTATTGTAATTCAATTCATCTTTTCTTCGCCAAATTTCTTTAGATGAAAACTTATCATTGGTAGATGATAAGTTATTAAATATGATTTGATCTAAGGGGTTGTCTGATTGCGAGACTAAATCAAGATAAAACTCAGCAGTCCAGGTTTTTTCTTGAATATTAATATTTGTTACTCGTAATATATCAACATAGTTATAAACAGTACTAAATTTTTTAATTTCACCATTTACGGTGCAATACTGGGTTGGATAAAGAATTTTTGGTATTTTATATTTCTCATTTTGCAGTGAGTTTGGAAATGAATAGGCATAATTTTCTTTTAGAATATTTTCATTGTTTTGATTAAATCCGTATTGAATTCTTTTACCAACAAATACATCACTTTCATTATTAAATGATAAAATAGTCTCTAAAATTTTATCGTCATCAATTTCCTCAGAATTAATGGAATAACATTTTTTTAAAGCCTGAAATGCAATTATAGGAATTTCAAGTCTAAATGTACTATCAAGTAATAACGCTTTATCAGTGGGTGTTACATTTTCCCCATAAATTTTTGACATAAGATCTTCAATTGAAACTGATGGGATCCCGTGATTGCCCACTAATTGAATTAAGTTAAATGTTATTTTTTCAAATCTATTCTCTATCGAACCAAATGTACTGATAACTTTATTTTTAAGATTGTTACTTAACAAATAGTTAAATACGTACTTAAATCTACTTAAATTAAGATCTAAAACTATTAAATCATCTGGTTTTAAATCTTTTAAAATATTTTTTACTTTTTCATCAGCTTTTGTTTCATCAAAATCCTTAAAAGAAAAACTGGCAAAATTCTTGTCATCGCTATGATTCTGCAGCATTTTTTCAGCTAATCTTAATTCTTGGTGAAAAAAATAAATTTTATTTGATGAATGATTTTGAATTTCATTATCAATAAATTTTAATTTTGCAGGTTGATCAGCTCTTGAGACTTTGAATATTCTCTTTGTAATATTAGGATCTAAATCCTTTAATCCTGTTGTGGTTATGTTTTGTGGAAAATAAAAAAAACTCTTATCTTTTATTTTATCGATTATTGATGGATTATATTTATTTATTGAATGGCCATTAGTAAAAAATGGATCATTTATTTCATTAAATTTATTTGATAATTGATTGAGGCCATCTTCACCTCTTTGAATATGAAGAAAATCTATATCAAAATTAAATGGTAATTTTTTTCTTTTTATCTCTTCATTAATCTCTTCATTTAGTAATTCGCAACTTTGTTTTAAAAAACTTGCAACAAAATTATTTTTTTCTTCTCCTATCGCAAGAGATGAATACCAAACAAGAGATTTATAATTCATTAAACTTTCGCTATTCTTTTTTTTCTGGATCAATATTCACTTTTTCTATTTCAGACATTCTTGGCAAAGGATTATTATAATGAAAATTATTCAGATAAAGTTTTTATAACCTCTTTATATTTTTTCAAAGATAAGGACATGGGATTATTTTTATCACTTATATATTCGTCTACATCACCTGGAAGTGCTGATGGTGCAAAATAACCAGTATCATATTCACCATAGTCATAGCTTTGAGTAATGATTTTTTCTCCATTATCTGGATACCAGGCAGCAAAACTATAGTCAGATATATTTAAAAATATATTATTTAACCATTTTCCTTCTATTTTTCTTTTTAACAAAATGTAAACATCAAAACTCGTCCAATGATTAGATTTAAATGTATTTTTTAATTCACTTAATTTATGAAAGTCTTCAGAATTATAACTAATTAAAATTTTTTCACCAACATCTCCATTCATTCTTTCTTTTATCACATCTATAAAACTTTTCATTATTTCGACGCAATAATCTGCACCTTTTTTAGTTAGATTATTTTTTTTATCTACTAGGCTTTTGTTGTCTACCAACTTTGGTTCTAGAAAAGTGGGTGTTATTTTGATTAAATAATTTTCACTTTTTTCTTTTGAAGGTTTTTTCTTTTTACTTTTTTTTTTTTTATCGGTCATTATTCCTAACAGAAAGTATTTCTATCAATCATTAAACAACAAATTATTATCTTGATCAACTATTTTGATGTAGTCTATTTCAGTTGCATTATAGTCATTTTTGAGCAAAATTAACTAGTATTTAAATTAATGGATAAAAAAAAAGCATTAGAAATAGTTCAAGCATCTGGGTGGGAATTTAAAAATTTACCTGATGATAGTTTAAAGAAAGATAAAGAAATTGTTCTTGCCGCTGTAAAACAAGATGGTAGTGTTCTTGAATTTGCCGATGATAGTTTTAAGAAAGACAAAGAAATTGTTCTTGCCGCTGTAAAACAAGATGGTTTTGCTCTTCAATATGCCGATGATATTTTTAAGAAAGATAAAGAG
>CACKMG010000018.1 GCA_902601235.1 uncultured Pelagibacteraceae bacterium | reverse complement strand
GAATAAATATAACTTTATTTGAACTTGCTGGAATTATTATCTCTTTAAATATATATTTTAATGCATCTGCTAGTGATTGTAACAATCCGAAAGGCCCTACCACATTTGGTCCTTGTCTCTTTTGAACAAATGCCCAAACTCTTCTATCTAACCAAACAATCATTGCCACTGAAACTAAAACAGGTATTAATAAAAATAAAATTTTATAAATTTCCTCAAAAATAATATTTAGGTATTCCATTAACTACCCCTCTGTGCCTGTACGTTTAATATCTAATTTTGAATTATTACAATCTAACATTGTTTTTGAAGATCTAGCGATAACATTTGAAAAATAATATTCTTTAAAATTTATTTTTAAACTCTCATTTTCAAAAATATTTTGATTATTTGATTTAATTGAATTCAATTTCTCTTTATCTTTTTTAAGAGTCAAATAGTTAAACATACTACTTTCTAATTCATCTTTATCATTGAAAAGCTTTCTTTTATTCATGAGCTCAGCAAGTTCATTAATTACTTGCCAGTCTTCTTTTGCTTCTCCAGGAGGATAAGATGCTTTATAAGCTTTTTGAATTTTTCCCTCTAAATTTGTAAAATGTCCAGATTGTTCTGTATAAGCTGCACCTGGTAAAATAATATCAGCTATTTCTGCACCTTTATCACCATGACTCCCCTGATAAATTATAAACTCATCTTTTTTATTAAAATTTAAGTTATCTTGTCCTAAAAGATAAATTATTTTAAACTTATTTTCATTTAGATCTTTAAATATATCATTAGTTTCGTCAATTATATCTAAGTCAAAACTTCCAACTGTTGCCGCATCTGCTGATAATAAATTTAAAGGATTCCAATTATCTGCAAACTTATTATTTTTCAATAAATACTCTTTGAAGCCAAAAAATAAGTAATTTGATGACTTTAAATTTAAAAAAGACTCACCGAATATAATCATTGGTTTTTTTGAATTTAAAAGATCTTTCGAAATATTGTTTTTATTTTCTATTATATCTTTTATTGTTTGTGTTTTGCCGTCTAAACTTTGATATGGATAGGTTAAATCCCCTAAATCATTTAGTGAGATTATTTTTGGATTGTTGTTTAAATAAGCTTTTCTAATTCTTGCATTAAGCATTGTGGCTTCAAATCTTGGATTCGTACCAATCAATAATATTAGGTCAGAGTCTTCGATCCCATTAATTGTAGAATTAAATAAATAATTTTCCCTTGATGAAATTTCTAAAGAACTTTTTTTTGATCTAGAGTCATATTTTTTTGAGCTTAACGTTCTCTCAAAAAACTCTTTAAAAATAAAACTTGCCTCCATGTTTACAAGGTCTCCTACAAAACCAGCTATTTCATCTTTATTGGTATTTTCAATTTTAGATTTAATGATCTTAAAAACTTCATTCCATGAGGCTTTTTCGAATTTATTATTATATTTAATATAAGGTATGTCTAATCTTTGATTTAACAATCCATCGCAAGCATACCTAGTTTTATCAGATATCCATTCTTCATTAATATCTTCATTAACAATTGGCAAAACTCTTTTAACTTCCCAATCATAAGTGTCTACTCTTATGTTTGAGCCGACAGCATCCATTACATCAATAGTTTCTGTTTTTTTTAATTCCCATGGTCTTGCCTCAAAAACATAAGGCTTAGAAGTTAATGCACCAACAGGACACAAATCTATCACGTTGCCTGAAAGTTCTGATTGAATAGATTCTTCTAAATAAGTTGTAATTTGCATATCTTCACCTCTTCCGATGGCCCCCAATTCTGGAACCCCTGCTATCTCAGTAGCGAATCTTATACATCTTGTACAATGAATACATCTAGTCATTTGTGTTTTTATTAAAGGACCCATATTTTTTTCAGGTACAGATCTTTTATTTTCACTATATCTAGATTTATCTACACCATAATACATTGACTGGTCTTGAAGGTCACATTCACCTCCTTGATCACAAACAGGGCAATCTAATGGATGATTGGCAAGTAAAAACTCCATAACACCTTTTCTAGCTTTCTCAACTTTTGGTGTATTTGTTTTTATAACCATTCCCTCAGTAGCTGGCATTGCACATGACGCAATAGGTTTTGGTGATTTTTCCATTTCAACTAAACACATCCTACAATTTCCTGCTATTGATAATTTTTCATGATAACAAAATCTTGGAATCTCTGCTCCCGCTTTTTCACAAGCTTGAAGGACAGTTAAACCTTCTTCGACCTCTATATCAATATCATTTACTTTAATTTTAAGCATTTTTATCTAATAAATGTTGATCGACTAAATAAGGAATATTTTTATTTTCCTTTATAATCGGATTGAAATTATTTCTTTTTTTAATTTCATTTTTGAAATGTCGAAGCAGACCCTGCACTGGCCATGATGAGCCTTCACCAAAAGCACAAATCGTATGTCCTTCAATCTGCTTTGTAACGTCCATTAACATGTCTACTTCATCTTTTGATGCTTCACCCTTTGCCATTCTTTCCAGCATTCTCCACATCCATCCAGAGCCTTCTCTACAAGGTGTGCATTGTCCACAGCTTTCATGCTTATAAAATCTAGCTATTCTTGCCATACACTTAATAATATCTTGATCTTTGTTGATAACTACTATTCCAGCAGTTCCTAAACCACTTTTCTCCTCTACAAGAGAGTCAAAGTCCATCTTAATTGTGTCACAAATTTCTTTTGGCAATAACGGCATTGATGATCCTCCAGGTATAACTGCTTGTAAATTATCCCATCCACCAATTACTCCTCCTGCATGAGTTTCTATTAAATCTTTAAGAGGAATGCCCATTTCTTCCTCAACATTACAAGGATTATTTACGTTTCCAGAAATACAAAATATTTTTGTACCTGTATTTTTTGGTTTGCCCAATTTTGCAAACCATTGACCTCCTCTTCTTAATATAGTTGGAACAACAGCAATAGTTTCAACATTGTTAATAATTGTTGGACATCCATATAATCCAATTAACGCTGGAAAAGGTGGTTTCAATCGAGGTTGACCTTTTTTTCCTTCTAAACTTTCTAAAAGTGCTGTTTCTTCTCCACAAATATAAGCACCTGCACCATAATGAATATGAATATCAAAATCCCAACCTGTTCCACTTGCATTTTTACCTATTACTTTATTTTCGTAAGCTTCATTTATTGCTTGTTGTAATTTTTGTCCCTCATTGTAATACTCACCTCTTATATAAATGTAACAAACATGAGCATTTACCGCATAAGAAGCAATCAAACATCCTTCAATTAATTTGTGTGGCTCAAAACGAAGAAGGTCTCTATCTTTACATGTGCCAGGTTCAGACTCATCAGCATTAATAACAAGATAATGCGGTCTTGAACCAATTTCTTTTGGTGCAAATGACCATTTTAATCCAGTTGGAAAGCCAGCGCCTCCCCTACCTCTTAATTCAGAAAGTTTGATTTCATTTATAATCCACTCTTTCCCCTTTGAGAAAATTTCTTTTGTATTAGACCAATCTCCTCTTTTTTTTGCAGAATTAAAATCTGCACCATTATCATTATACAAATTCTTAAATATTCTATCTTCGTCTTTAAGCATTTTTTATATCCATCAAAGTTTTTCTATTATTTTCAGGTTCAGAATTTAATCTACCTCGATAAGAACCTGGTTTAGGTTTTTTTCCAGAAATAATTTGATCTAAAATTTTTAGAGCTTTTTCTTTATCTAAATCCTCATAATAATCATCATTTATTTGCATCATTGGTGCATTAATACATGCACCTAAACATTCAACTTCCATCCAAGAGCATGTTTTATCTTCAGATAATTCATTTTCATTTTTTGAGATTTTTTCCTTACAAGCATCCACTATTTTATATGCTCCTCTAATCATACAAGGTGTAGTCGTACAAACTTGTATAAAATTTTTCCCTACTGGTGTTAAATTGTACATAGTATAAAATGTTGCTACCTCATAAACTTTTATGTAAGGCATTCCCAAAAATTTGCCAATATACTTCATTGCTGACAAGGGTATCCAATTATCATTTTGATTTTGAGCTAAATATAATAAAGACATTACCGCACTTTGTTGTTTTCCTTCTGGATATTTCTTGATAATCTTTTTTGCTTCTTCAAAATTTTCTTGATTGAATTCAAACTTTTCAGGTTGTTCTTTTGAAATTTTTCTTAATGTCATCTATCAACCTCTCCAAATACTATATCTAAAGATCCTAAAACTGCTGGTACATCAGCTAACATATGGCCCTTTATTAAGTAATCCATTGATTGTAAATGTGAAAATCCAGGGGCTCTAATTTTACATTTATAGGGTTTACTTGATCCATCTGATATTAAATAAACACCAAACTCTCCTTTTGGTGCTTCAACTGCTGTATATATTTCATCCTTAGGGACACGATATCCTTCAGTAAATAATTTAAAATGATGTATCAAAGCTTCCATTGATTTTTTCAAATCTTTTTTAGGTGGTGGAGTTATTTTTCCATCCAAACTTTTTATTGGTCCTTTTTCCATTTTTGATAAACATTGCTTTATTATAGAAATACTTTCTTTCATCTCTTCAATTCTACATAAATATCGATCATAACAATCTCCATTTTTTCCAATAGGTATTTTAAATTGTAATTGTTCATAACAGTCATATGGTTGAGACTTTCTTAGATCCCAAGGAACTCCAGAGCCTCTTATCATTACCCCAGTAAATGAATAATCAAGTGCGTCCTCTTTTGAAACAATGCCAATATCTACATTTCGTTGTTTAAATATTCTATTATCTGTAAGCAAATTTTCCAAATCATTAATGATTTTTGGAAAACTTTCACAAAATTTTGCTATGTCTTCCTCTAAACCAGCTGGTAGATCTTGGTGTACCCCTCCGGCTCTAAAATAATTTGCATGTAATCTAGATCCAGATGCTCTCTCATAGAATGTCATCAATGTCTCTCTTTCTTCAAAACCCCATAAAGATGGAGTTAATGCTCCAACATCTAAAGCTTGAGTAGTTACATTTAATATGTGACTTAAAATTCTTCCTATTTCACAAAACATTACTCGAATGAATTGAGCTCTAATTGGAACTTCTATATTTAACATCTTCTCTATAGCTAATGCAAAAGCATGTTCCTGATTCATAGGAGCAACATAGTCAAGACGATCAAAGTATGGAACAGCTTGCATATATGTTTTATTTTCAATAAGTTTTTCTGTTCCTCGATGTAATAATCCTATATGCGGATCAGCTTTCTCAACAACTTCACCATCTAATTCTAAGATGAGTCTTAAAACACCATGAGCAGCAGGATGCTGAGGTCCAAAGTTCAAATTTAAATTTTTAATTTTTTTTGTCATTATTCTCTTTTAATTCTTTTATATATTTTGTTCCTTCCCATGGACTTTCATAATCAAAATTTCTATAATTTTGTTCTAACTTAACTGGTTCATTAATTACTTTTTTTTTCTCTTCGCTATATCTCACCTCAGTATGTCCAGTTAATGGAAAATCTTTTCTTAATGGATGACCTTCAAAACCATAATCTGTCAATATTCGTCTTAAATCTGGATGATCTTTGAAATTTACACCATACATGTCATAAACTTCACGCTCCATCCAATTTGCAGATGGAAAAATTGAAGTTATTGATGAAATCAATTCATTTTCACTTATAAAATAACTTAAAATTATTCTTTGATTTAACTCATGACTTAGAAATAAGTAAACAACTTTAAATCTTTGATTTTCCTCAGGATAATCGACAACAGTAATATCAATAAGTTGTTGAAATTTTGCATCTTTATTTGTTTTTAAAAAAAGAATTACATCAATTATATCTTCTTTATCAATTTCGATAAAAATTTGACCGTGTTTAATCTCAGTCTTCTTTATTTTAGTAGTTAACTCTGAATTAATTTTTTTTTCCAAATAATTTAAATCACTCATTTTATCTACTCAAAGATCCTTTATTTCTAATTTTTTTTTGTAATTGCATTATTCCATATAGTAAGGCTTCTGCAGAAGGTGGACATCCTGGGACATAAACATCAACAGGAACTATTCTATCACATCCTCTAACTACTGAATAAGAATAATGGTAATAACCACCTCCATTAGCACAGCTGCCCATTGATATAACATACCTCGGCTCTGGCATTTGATCATAAACTTTACGTAATGCAGGTGCCATTTTATTTGTTAATGTTCCAGCTACAATCATAACGTCAGATTGTCTTGGCGATCCTCTGGGCGCAGCACCAAATCTTTCCAAATCATATCTTGGCATTGCTGTTTGCATCATTTCTACTGCACAACAAGCTAATCCAAATGTCATCCAATGTAATGATCCTGCTCTTGACCAGTTAATCAAATTATCTAAAGAAGTGGTTATAAAACCTTTTTCACTAAAATCTTTCGCAAGTTGTTTAAACTCTTCTGGAACCTGATCTAATTTATTATTCATTTTTAAAATTTAATTATTCCCAATCAAGTGCACCTTTTTTCCATTCATAAATAAAACCAATCGTAAGAATGAATAAAAAAATCATCATTGAAATAAAACCGAGAAAACCAATATTACCTAGTGAAATAGCCCAAGGAAATAAAAAAGCTATTTCAAGATCAAATATTATAAATAGTATTGCAACCAAATAAAATCGCACATCAAATTCCATTCTCGAGTCCTCAAAAGGTTCAAATCCACACTCATAAGCAGATAGTTTCTCAGGATCAGGATTCTTCGGAGATAAGATAAAATTTATAACTATAAAAGCGCAGCTCACTCCTAAAGCAATAATTAGGAAAATTATAATAGGCAAATAGTCTTTTAAAAATTCCGCAGTCATGCAGAATATATATCATTTTTTAAAGGTAGATGAAGTGATGATAGGTCACATTATGCAAAATATACATCAAAATTAATAGTGAAATTCAAGGTAAGTGGCGGGAGTGAAGGGACTCGAACCCTCGACCTATCGCGTGACAGGCGATCGCTCTAACCAACTGAGCTACACCCCCACTATTGATTCATTTTTGGTGGGCAGTAAAGGACTCGAACCTTTGACCCCCTCGGTGTAAACGAGATGCTCTACCAACTGAGCTAACCGCCCGAAAAATGATGTTTACTAATACAACAAGGTTTAGATAATGTAAATTATTTATTATTGAATACTGGCTTGAGATTTATCATCTTTTTTAGTCATATCAACCTCAACCCATTCTGTCTTTTTAAGTTCTTTAGTTAATGCAATTTTCAAAACTTCATCAGCAAATTCAACAGCTGTTATCTTAACTTCATCAATAATTTTTTTAGGCATATCAACTAAATCTTTTTCATTTTCTTTTGGTATCAGTACTTGTTTAATCCCAGCTCTATGAGCTGCAATTAATTTTTCTTTTAATCCACCTATTGGCAAAACTTGTCCTGTTAATGTGACTTCCCCAGTCATAGCAACATCTCTTTTAACTGGAATATTTGTTATTGATGAAACAATAGATGTGACCATTCCGATTCCTGCAGAAGGACCATCTTTTGGTGTTGCTCCTTCTGGAACATGAATATGAAAATCTTTCTTTTCAAATAATGGAGGTATTATTCCATATTCAAGACACTTTGATCTAACAAATGATTTTGCTGCTTTAACAGACTCTTGCATTACATCCCCAAGTTTTCCTGTAATTTGCATTCTTCCCTTGCCTGGCATTGTTGCAGTTTCTATTTTGAGTATTTCTCCACCATACTCAGTCCATGCTAAACCTGTAACTATCCCAACTCTATTTTCTGACTCAAGTTCTCCAGATTTGAATTTAGGAACACCAAGAAAGTCAGATAAATTTCCCTTAGTTACCTTGACCTCTTTCTCTTCTCCAGCCACAACTTTTTTCACGACCTTTCTCGCAACTTTAGAAATTTCTCTTTCTAAATTTCTTACACCTGATTCTTTCGTGTAACTTCTTATTATTTCTTGAATAATATTATTTTCTAAATTCATTTCTTTTTCTTTTACTCCATTATCTTTAATTTGTTTGGGTAATAAATATTTGTTAGCTATATTAATTTTTTCATCCTCAGTATATCCAGCAAGCCTAATTACTTCCATTCTATCTAATAAAGGTGGAAGAATATTTAGTGTATTAGCCGTTGTTACAAACATTACATCTGATAAGTCGTAGTCAACTTCAAGGTAATGATCGTTGAAAGTTGTATTTTGTTCTGGATCCAAAGCCTCTAAGAGAGCTGATGATGGGTCTCCTCTGTAATCATTTCCAATTTTGTCAATCTCATCAAGTAAAATAAGTGGATTTTTTGTTCCAGCTTTTTTCATCATTTGAATTATCTTACCTGGCAATGATCCAATATAAGTTCTTCTGTGACCTCTAATCTCTGCTTCATCTCTCATGCCACCAACTGACATTCTTACAAATTCTCTATTAGTTGCTTTTGCTATTGATTTGCCTAGTGATGTTTTTCCTACTCCAGGAGGACCAACTAAGCACAAAATTGGACCTTTGATTTTTTCCATTCTTTTTTGAACAGCTAAAAATTCGATTATTCTCTCTTTAACTTTCTCTAATCCATAATGATCTTTGTCTAATATCTCTAATGCTTTTTTTAGATCTATATCGACAGCACTTTTTTTATACCATGGAAGTTCTGTCATCCAATCTAAGTAATTTCTTACTACTGTTGCTTCTGCCGACATTGGGCTCATATTTTTTAGTTTCTTAAGTTCTTGTAAACATTTTTTTTCAACTTCTTTGGGCATTTTAGCTTTTAGTATAGCTTTGTTTAAACTTGTGCTTTCATCTTTGCCATCTTCGATTTCACCCAGCTCTTTTTGAATAGCTTTTAATTGTTCATTTAAATAATATTCTCTCTGAGTTTTTTCCATTTGTGTTTTAACTCTGCCTCTTATTCTTTTTTCAACACCTATAATACTTGTTTCATTTTCCATTATTTTAATTATTGCATTCAATCTTTTCTTAACATCAATTGTTTCAAAGATTTGTTGTTTTTCAGAGATAGTAGCTGTTAAATGGGAAGCAATATTGTCAGCTATTTGTGAAGGATCTTTTAATTCTTTAATAGAATTTATAGTTTCACTTGAAATTTTTTTATTTATCGTAGTTAATTTTTCTAATCTTCTTACAGCAGTCAATGCTAATGGATATAAGTCTTCATCTTGATTTGAGAGATCATTGTATGCTGTGTAATCACAAGTTATAAACTTTTCATTATCTTTGAAATCAACAATTTTAACTCGTTTAACTCCCTCAACTAAAACTTTGACTGTACCATCAGGTAGCTTAAGTAGTTGAAGTATTGAGCCTTCACATCCATACATAAAAATGTCAGTCTTTTTGGGATCATCAATTTCGGAGTTTTTTTGAGTAACTAAAATAATTTTCTTATCTTTTTTCATTACTTCATTTAAAGCAGAGATAGACTTATCTCTTCCTACAAATAATGGAATAACCATGCTTGGAAATACCACTATATCTCTTAGTGGAAGCAAAGGCGATGAAATTTTAACGTCCATACAATTAATATGGATATTATAATCTATTTTGCAATACCTTTTTGAAGTTTATTAAGGATATTAAGCCGCTGATGTTTTGTCAGATTTTGATTTATTATCAGTTTTTGAGTGAACTATAATAGGTTGTGATAAGCCTTTTGCTGCGGAACCATCTATTATTACTTCTTCAATATTGTCTTGACTAGGTAAATCATACATAGTTTTTAACAATATATTTTCTAAGATAGATCTCAAGCCTCTAGCGCCAGTTTTTTTCTTAATAGCCTTTAATGCTATTTCTTTTAAAGCATTCTCTTTAAAAGTTAGTTTTGCTCCATCAAGTTTAAATAACTCTTGATATTGTTTAGTTAATGAATTTTTTGGTTCTAAAAGTATTTTGATTAACGATTTTTCATCAAGATCCTCTAAAGTTGCTATCATAGGAAGACGTCCGATGAATTCTGGAATAAGTCCGTATTTTAATAAATCCTCTGGTTCTAATCCTTTCATCCATTCACCTGTTTTCTTTTCTTTTATATTTTTCACATCAGCACCAAAACCTATAGAAGTACCTTTGTCTCTCTGTGATATAATCTTATCCAAACCAGCAAAAGCTCCACCACAAATAAATAAAATATTAGTTGTATCAACTTGTAAAAATTCTTGTTGTGGATGTTTTCTACCACCTTGAGGAGGAACACTTGCTATTGTACCTTCCATTATTTTTAATAATGCTTGTTGGACTCCTTCACCTGAAACATCTCTTGTAATAGAGGGATTTTCAGACTTTCTACTTATTTTGTCAACTTCATCTATGTACACTATCCCCCTTTGAGCCTTTTCAACATTATAATCAGCTGCTTGTAATAATTTTAGAATTATATTTTCAACATCTTCACCAACATACCCAGCTTCAGTTAATGTTGTTGCGTCTGCCATTGTAAAAGGAACATCTAAGATCCGTGCTAGTGTTTGAGCTAATAACGTTTTACCACAACCAGTGGGACCTACTAAAAGAATGTTTGACTTTGCAAGTTCAACATTTTTTGACGTTTTGCTCTCATAGTTTAATCTTTTGTAATGATTGTGAACTGCTACTGATAAAACTTTTTTAGCATGAGATTGACCAATTACATAATCATCTAAAACTGAGCAAATTTCTTTTGGAGAAGGCAAGCCATCCTGATGTTTTACAAAAGTATCTTTATTTTCTTCTTTAATAATATCCATGCATAACTCAACACATTCATCACAGATAAATACAGTTGGGCCAGCAATTAATTTTCTTACCTCGTGCTGACTTTTTCCACAGAAAGAACAGTACAAAATATTTTTATTGTTTGTGCTCATAATTTTTAAAACGAATCAGTTTTAATACTTTATTATATCAGAGTCACACATATCAAGTTTTGAATAATTGAAAGTCAATATATTGTGTATTAAGATCTTTTTTCTACTACTTTATCTATCAATCCAAATGATTTTGCTGTTTCAGAAGTCATAAAATTATCACGTTCTAAAGCTGATTTAATTTCATCAACAGATTTACCTGTATGTTTAGAATAAATTTCATTTAGTCTATTCTTTAAGGATAGTACTTCATTAGCATGAATTTCAATATCAGTTGCTTGACCTTGAAATCCAGCTGAAGGTTGATGTACCATAATTCTAGAATTTGGTAATGAGAACCTTTTACCTTTTGTTCCTGCGGCTAATAAAAATGATCCCATTGAAGCTGCTTGACCAATACATATTGTTGAAATATCTGGCTTAACGTACTGCATGGTATCGTAAATCCCTAAACCAGCGGTAACTAAACCTCCTGGACTATTTATATACAAATAAATTTCTTTCTTTGGATCATCGGCCTCTAGAAATAAAAGTTGTGCAGTTATCAAAGATGCAACATTATCATTAATCTGACCTGTTAAAAAAATTATTCTTTCTTTTAAAAGTCTAGAATAAATATCATATGCTCTCTCTCCTTTGCTTGATTGCTCAACAACCATTGGAATAAGACTACTCA
>CACKMG010000017.1 GCA_902601235.1 uncultured Pelagibacteraceae bacterium | reverse complement strand
TTCTTTACCCATAATTTCCTCTTCCATATTCCAAATCATTTCTAAAATTTCTTCTCGTTTTGTTGAAAATTCTTTATCTTTTTTAATTTGCCTTAAATCTTGTTCAAGTCCCATAGATGCAAATGGAAGATTATATTCTTTATGTATCCGACCTGGTCTAGGTGCCATTACATATAATCGTTCACCAAGTAATAAAGCTTCCTCTACTGAGTGGGTAATTAAAATAATTGTTTTTCCGGTTTCTTTCCAAATTTTTAAAACTAATGATTGCATCTTTTCTCTTGTCAAAGCATCAAGAGCTCCCAAAGGTTCATCCATAAGAATTAAATCTGGATCGTTGATTAGACATCTTGCGAGAGCAACTCTTTGCTGCATACCTCCAGATAATTGGTAAGTTGGCGTGTTGCCAAATCCTTTCAACCCTACAATCTCTAACCATTCATCAACTTTTTTTTGAGTTTCTATTGGATCTTTTTTTTTCATTCTTAATCCAAAGTTGACATTTTCAGCTACTGTTAGCCATTCAAATAAAGCTCCTTGTTGAAAGACCATTCCTCTTTCAACACCTGGACCATCTATCTCTTTATTATTTAAAGTAATACTTCCTGATGTTGGTCTTATAAAACCAGCAGTTATATTAAGTAATGTTGTTTTTCCACAACCTGATGGACCTAGGACGGTGAGAAGTTCTCCTTTTTTAAGAGTAAAATTTAAATCTTTTAATGCATGAACAGTTTCTCCTTTTGGAGTTTTAAAAATCATGTTTAGATTTTGAGAAACTAAATCACTCATTAATACCTTATATTAGAAATTTGATAAAAAAAATAGGCACCAATTTAAATCAATTGGCGCCTATTAAATTTTTCCTTCTCTATTAAATTATAGAGGTAAGAAACTAGTATCTACGTTTCCTTTAGGTGTTCCCATACCATCTAGGAACGCTTTAAGATTTCCACTCTCCATAGACTTTTTAGTCTCCTCTGGTGAAAGAAATTTAAAGCCACTTAAAGTTTCCTTCATATCAGCAACTTTCATTTCAGAAGCTTTTGACATTGAATTCATGTCAGATTTACCAGCTTTATATCTAGCATTAGCTTCATGAGTTACTTCTATGAAAGTTCTAAGCATGCCAGGATTTTCCTTCATGAACTTTGTAGTTACTGAAGTAATATCTATTCCTAAGATACCAGCATCTCTCGCTTCTTGAACTGTAAGTAATCTTGATCCTACAGCAGTTGCAGCTTTAATAGAGTTTCCACCAAATAAACATGCCATTACAACATCACCACTTACTAAAGCAGCAGCTCCCTCTTCAGGATCCATTTGAATAATATCCATTTTTTTTCTATCAGCTCCAACAACTTTCATACTTTCATCGAAAACATATTCAGCCATTGTTCCAAGTGGAACAGCAACTTTTTTACCTTCTAATTCAGTTGCATTTGCTTTTGTAATACCAGAAGCATTAGATGTTACACAAGTTGTACCACCCATTCCGTATTCCATAGCAATATCAACTAATTTGATAGGTGCTTTAGATTTAACAGCATTAATGAAAGGAACTAAACCTTGTGAGTAAGAGATATCAATATCTCCTGCTAACATAGCATCAGTCATTGCTCCACCATTAGTGAAGTTTGTCCATTTTACTGGAACACCTAAAGCTTTTGCAAAATTTTTCTTCTGCATGTCTTCCAAGTTTGGACTTGGCCATTCTAAAAAGTAAGCAACTCTAACTTCATTTGCAGCTGAATTAGCAACTGAAATTGAAAGATTAAGAGCTACAAAACATCCAAGAATAAAACTAATTATTTTTTTCATTTATTCCTCTTCGTTGATTATTTATATGTTCTAAGTTTAAGATTAATTTGGTCTAGATGTAAAACAAAAAAGTGTTTAATTTTGATACAACTTTTAGTTGTGACATTATTTTGGTGGTTAATTAGTCCTAATTAGTCTAAAGAATTCTTAAGACTAACTATTTTAAAAATTAAAAATTATGAGCTCAGAGAAAAGAACTTCAGTTCCAAATTCACTTAATGAACATTGGATGCCTTTTACATCCAACAAAGATTTCAAAGAAAATCCGAGATTAATTGTTGAAGCAAAAGGTGTGTATTTAAAAAACCATCAAGGTCAAACACAAATTGATGCGAGCTCTGGTTTATTTTGTAATCCTCTTGGACATGGTAGACAAGAAATTATTGATGCGATTAGTAAGCAGTTAAAAACTTTAGATTACTGCCAACCATTTCAACAAGGGTTTGGCGGTTCATTCGAGTTAGCGACTAAAATCGCAAAACATACACCAGGTAATTTAAATAGAATTTTTTATACGATTTGTGGGTCAACAGCAGTAGAAACAGCAATTAAAATTTGTATCGCATATCATAGAGCTAGAGGAGATAGCCAAAGATTTAGATTTGTAGGACGTGAGCGAGGATATCACGGGATGAACATTGGAGCCACTTCTGTTGGCGGCATGGTTAATAACGTTAAAACTTTTGCAAGTGTTTTGATGCCTGGTGTAGTTCATATGAGACATACACATTTACCAGAGCATAAATTTGTAAGTGGTCAGCCTGAAACTGGTGTTGAGTTAGCGAATGATTTAGAAAGAATTTGTATGAATTTTGGGGCAGAAAATATAGCCGCTTGTATCGTTGAGCCTGTCGCTGGCTCTACTGGAACTCTTGTTCCACCAAAAGGATATTTGCAAAGATTGAGAGAAATTTGTGATAAACATGGAATACTTTTAATTTTTGATGAAGTAATTACAGGTTGGGGAAGAATGGGATCTCCATTTGGTTCGCAAGAGTTTGGTGTTACACCAGATATAATGACAATGGCAAAAGCTACCACTAACGGAATAAGTCCACTAGGAGTTGTTGCTTGTAAGGAAGAAATTTATGATGCGTTGATGGACAATGCACCAAAGGGCACTATTGAACTGTTTCATGGTTATACTTATTCAGGTATACCTATTTCTGTTGCAGCAGGTTTGGCTGTTCAAGATATATTTGAGAAAGATGATATTTTTAATAGAGCAAAAGAACTAACACCTTATTTTCAAAAAGGATTATTTTCGCTAAAGGATATCGATGTTGTAGAAAATATAAGAGGTTATGGAATGATGGGTGGTATCGATATTAGAATGGATAAGAAACCAGGTGCGGCTGGATTTACTTGTTTCAAGCATTGTTACGAGGCTGGTGTAAATTTTAAAGCGACTGGTGATTGTTTAATAATTGCACCAATGTTTATTTGTGAGAAAAAACATATAGATGAAATTATTGAAAAACTTAGAACTGGAATAACTAACTACGCTAAAAGTAAAAAGAATTAAATTTCAATAATGAGAATAGGCGTTCCTAAGGAAATAAAACCTCAAGAGAATCGAATTGGTTTAACACCCGAAAGTGTAAAAACACTTGTCTCAGAAGGTCATGAAGTTTTAGTTGAAAACAATGGTGGTTTTGAAGCTGGTTTTGAAAATGAACAATATACTAGTGCTGGAGCAAAAATTGTAGATAAAGCATCTGATATATTTAATGATTCTGAAATAATAGTAAAAGTAAAAGAACCTCAAAAAGTTGAAGTAGACATGATTAGGGAAAATCAAATTGTTTATACTTATTTTCACTTAGCAGCTGCAAAAGAATTAACTCAAGGATTGATTAAATCAAAAAGCATTAATATCGCTTATGAAACAGTAACAGATAATAATGGCAGACTACCTTTGCTTGCACCAATGAGTGCGGTAGCAGGGCGTATGTCAGTTCAAGCTGGAGCACATTGTTTAGAAAAAAACCAAAAAGGCAGAGGAGTGCTCTTAGGAGGAGCGCCAGGAGGTGAACCAGCAAATGTATTAATTCTTGGAGGTGGAGTAGTAGGAGAAAATGCTGCGATAATAGCAACAGGCATGAAGGCTAAAGTTCATATTGTTGATAAATCTGAAGCAAGATTAAAGCAATTAGTCGAAATGTTTGGAGATAAAATTATTCCAGAACATAGTGATAAAATAGACTTAAATAAGTTAGTTGCAGAAGCAGATTTAGTTGTTGGAGGAGTTTTAATTCCAGGAGCTGAAGCACCAAAATTAGTAACAAAAGATATGCTTAAATTAATGAAAAGAGGTTCAGTAATAGTCGATGTTGCAATAGATCAAGGTGGGTGCGTTGAGACAAGTAAACCAACAACTCATGGTGACCCAACGTATATAGTTGATGATGTTGTTCATTATTGTGTTGCAAATATGCCTGGAGGAGTTCCAAGAACTTCTACTTTTGCATTAAATGAAGCTACCCTTCCTTATTTAGTCAAACTTGCAAACAAAGGTTATCAAAAAGCTTTAGGTGAAGATAAAAACTTTTTAGCAGGATTGAATGTTTGTAAAGGACATGTGACTTATAAAGCAGTTGCAGATATTTTTGGACACCAATATGTTGACCCAGGAGAAGCAATCAAAAATTAATTAAATGAAAAATAAATTACCAAGTAGCACAAAAGTTGTTGTTATTGGTGGTGGTGTAGTTGGTTGCTCTGTTGCTTATCACTTAGCTAAATTTGGCTGGAAAGATACAATTCTTTTAGAAAGAGATCAATTAACTTCAGGAACAACTTGGCACGCTGCTGGACTTGTCAGTCAATTAGGTCCAACAGCAGCAATTACAAAAATAAGAAAATATACATTAGACTTATATAAAAAACTTGAAGAAGAAGTTGACCATTCAGCAGGTTTGAGATTAAACGGTGCACTTTCTATTGCTCAAAATAAAGGAAGATGGCAAGAGCTTCAAAGACAGGCAACTACTGCACAACTTTATGATGTTAATGTTAGAATTTTAGATAAAGATCAAATAAAAAAAGATTATCCAATTATTAATACTGATGAAGTAATAGGTGGAATTTTGATGCCAGGTGATGGAGCGGCTGATCCTTCAGGTGTTACACATATGCTAGCGAAAGGCGCAAGAATGGAAGGTGCCCAAATTTTTGAAAAATCTCCTGTAGATGAAATTTTGACAAAAGATGGAAAAATTTCTGGTGTAAAAGTTAATGGTCAAAAAATTGAATGCGAGTACATTGTTTTAGCTTCAGGTATGTGGTCTAGACAAATTGCAGAAAAAGTTGGAGTAAGTGTTCCACTTTATCCAGCAGAACATTTTTATATAATTACTGAGCCAATAGAAAATTTATCTAAAACATTACCAGTGATAAGAGACTTTGATAATAGTACTTATATAAAAGAGGACGCTGGAAAAATCTTAGTTGGCATTTTTGAAGGAAAATCTATTCCAGCTTTTGATAAAACTAGCTTAGTGCCTGAAGATTTTTCTTTTGGAGAATTCCCTGAAAATTTTGAACATTTTGAACCATATTTATCATCTGCAATAAAAAGATTCCCTGTTTTAGAAAAAGCAGGAATAAGAAAATTTTTTGCTGGACCAGAGTCGTTTACTCCAGACACCAATACATTATTAGGAGAAGTTCCAGAAATAAAAAATTTCTTTGTATCTTGTGGTTTAAATAGCATTGGAATTGGAAGTGGAGGAGGTGTTGGAAAAGTGACGGCTGAATGGCTTATCACAGGTCATATTAATCAGGATATATTTAGTTATGACATAAAAAGATTTCAAAAATTTCACTCGGAATTAGGTTTTATAAAAAAAAGAATTACAGAAACTTTAGGTGATCTTTATGGAATGCACTGGCCTTTTAAACAACATAAGACTTCTAGAAATATAAAAACGCTTCCTTATCACGATAATCTAAAAAGTTTTGGAGCATGTTTTGGTGTTTCAGGCGGGTATGAAAGACCAATGTGGTTTGCTTTAGATGGAGAAAAAGCTGAGTATGAATATAGCTATAATTATCAAAGTTGGTACCCTTCAGCAGAATATGAGACTAATAATACAATAAAAAATGTTGGTTTATTTGACTTAACCCCTTTTTCTAAGTTTGAGATAAAATCTGATAAAGCTCACAAAGAATTACAAAGAATTTGCACGGCAAATATAAAAAATGAGATTGGTAAATGTACATATACTCACATGCTGAATAGTGATGGAGGAATTGAAACTGATTTAACAGTTGTTTGCATAGATAAAAATTATTTTAGAATAATAAGCTCAGCCGCTACAAGAGAAAGAGATAAATTTCATATAAACAAACATATTTCTAAAGATGTAGAGCTTAAAGATGTTACTGATGATTATTGTGTATTTGGACTATTTGGGCCAAAGAGTAGAGATTTAATTAAAACAATTTCTAAAGATAATTTTGATAAAAATAATTTTAAATTTGGGACTGCAAAATATATCACTATAAATGGTGTAAAAGTTTGGGCTCAAAGATTATCTTACGTTGGTGAATTGGGATTTGAATTATACGTAAGTATTAACGATGCAAAAAAAATATATGAATTATTGATTGAAAAGGGAAAAGATTTTAACCTCTCAAATTGTGGAATGCATGCAATGGATATTATGAGAATGGAGAGTGGGTTTTTACATTGGGGCCATGATATATCACCAGAAGAAAACCAATATCAAGCAGGTTTATCGTTCACTATTAGTAATAAAAAAGATGTAGATTTTATTGGTAAACAAGCTTTAGAAAAAATAAGAAAAGATAAGATTAAAAATAGATTTGCTATGTTTACTCTAAAAGAAAGTAAACCTGGTGAACCATTATTACTTCATGATGAGCCTATTTATCTAGAAGATAAAATTATAGGACGATCTACTTCTGGAAATTACTCATTTAATTTTAAAAAAAACTTAACTTTTGGATATATTAAAAGCGACCTCTCTGATGAAGAACTAAAAAATGAAAACTTGTTTATTGAAGTAGAAAAAAAGAAATATTCTATCACCATTCAAACAGAGGCACTAAAACGAACAGATTTTAAAAATTTATAATTAAGTTCTTTTTCTCAAAAAAATTACAAATATAACTGAAGTTGCCATCATGATTAATGCATATGCAGCGGTCGGAACCATGTAAGTCATATTTTGACCAAATAACTGCGTACCAACAAAGACAGCTAAAGTTCCATTTTGTAAGCCACATTCTAAAGATATACATCTTTGTTGAGCAACACCTGATGCAAAAAATTTAGCAACATAAAAACCTATTATCATCATAGAAATATTTAAAATCAGAGATACAGTTCCTGCTGAATTCATAAACATTATAATACTATCCCATTCTTCAATATAGATAGCAATAAAGACAAAACAAAATAATCCTATCGACATTCTTTGGATATATTTCATATTGTTTTCAATAAAATTATTAAATATTTTTCTAATAATCATTCCAATTATTACTGGTATAGTCACAACAAAAAACATCTTAAGTGATATTCCAAGCATAGAAACTTCTTTTTCAACATAATTAATATTAAATAAATCTATAGATAGAAAAACTATATAAGGAACAGAAACAATACTTATTAAACTTGTGAAAGCGGTGAGTGATATGGATAGAGCTACATCACCATCTGCAAATTTTGTAAGTACATTTGATGTAACTCCTCCAGGTGCTGCTGCAATTAACATTACACCTAAAGCTAATTCTACTGGGGTTTGTAGAATAATAATTAATAAGTATCCAACAATTGGAAGAACAATTAATTGACAAATTAAACCTACGAAAAATTCTTTTGGATGTTGAAATACTCTTATAAAATCTTTTACTGTTAAAGAAGCACCTAAAGCTAACATTATTAATGCTAATGCAAACGGTGCAATCGTCGTAACTATACTCATGACCCCCTCTAAGTATTTTGCAAAGTTATACTATTACATATTTAAAATTTCAAGATATTACAAGATAATTCAAAACCTTTCGAATAAATTTTGCTTTGTATTTAAAAATTTCTGTTTGATAGGGCAAGATTGCTCTAAAATTTAAAGATGATAAAACATATTGTTTTTTTTTATTCATTTGAATTATATCTTTCTTCATTAAATATTTACATTTTCTAATTATTGTTGCTCGAGGAATTTCTGTCATATCTGAAATTGACATTGCGCTTATACCAGTATTCGCACCTAAATTTTTAATCAAAATATCACTAGTGGCAAAGTGATCTAAGGGAGGGCTGCTACCATCGCTTTGTAAATGTTTTGAAACATTTAAAACCTGATTCATACAAATTGTTCCCCAAATATGAAACGTAGTTAAATCTTTCATAAATTTATGGTATCCAATTACTAGGGGGATCTGCATTCTATAAAACCACCTCCAACATACTGTGAATTTTTTTCTAATAAAATTTTCAACCATTTTTGGATCAAGTTTTTTTGAGTATTTTTTTTCTCTATTTAATGCCCGAGAGACTAAATAAATATATTTTGCTGAAAATTTAATTTGATTTTCGGGTTTAACAAATGGAAATGCTTTTCGATCAATTATAATCTTTTTCTTATTTCGAGTAATGACTCCATCTTTTTCAAGTTCAAGAACTTTTCGCCTAACAGTTTCTTTAGGTAAATCCAATTTTTCACAAAGTTCAGTAATGCTAAATTTTTCAATTTGTTGATATGATTTTGAATAATATTCATCATAAGAATATGTAATTTGCATTTGATCATAGAATTGAAGAGTTTTTTCAATTAATGAAATTACTATCATGTATTTATAATGGTCTTTAAATGACCAATACACATTATTCATCCAATTCCATTGGTGAGATATCCATTCTTTACTAAGTTCAGAATAATTCCCCATTATTGTTTCATAGACTTGATCATCGGTAAGAGTTTTTGTGAAATCTATTTCTTGAATGCTCATGTTTATATTTGAGGCAGTACAAACCCAAATTGGACACTTGTCAACCAAAATGAGACCCACTTTGGACTTTAGTATAATTGAGCAAAACAAGCTTTCATGTTTTAATTTATTTATGGAAAATAAAGGCTTTGCAGATAATCAGATTAGCATCAAGACCCCAGATGATGTGAGTCTGGCTGAAAAGCCTTTAAAAACAAATCAAATTAAGTCTGGTAGAGTTGATATCAATGTATTGAAATCTAAACTTCAAGAGACTGAAAGTAAGGAATTTAAAAAAAATCTATTTGTTCTTTCCTCATTAGTTTTAGGTTTAGGGATTCTGGGTATTTATCTTTCTTTCTAAGTTATATTTGCTTAATAAGAAATATAGTGATTTAATAAGCTATGAAAAATTTATCTTCCTCAGTGAGACGAACAATGCTTGCCAAATATTTGGAAGAAGATAAACCACAAAAAAATTCAAAAAGTACAGATATAAACGTTTTATTAAATAGAGTTAAACTAAATCAAAAAAGTGAGTCTAGAAAAAAAATATATTTTTCTGCAGCGGCTTCTACTGGTTTATTAATATTTGGATTTCTAATTTTTTAATACTTAAACAAGGTTATTTCGTAAAAGTATCGTTAAATTGATTACTAACTCTTACGAAAGTTGTGCATTTGCTTAGTTGTTTTAAAGACGGAGCTCCAACATAAGTACAGCTACTTCTAACACCACCCAGTATATTTAAAATTGTATCATTAATTTTTCCTCTATACTTTACTCTTACTGTTCTTCCTTCACTACTTCTATAATCTGATAATCCACCGTAATGTTTTTTGTTGGCAACTTCAGAGCTAGAACCATAAAATTCTATATATTTTACTCCATTAACTTTTACTATTTTCCCTTTACCTTCGTCGTGACCCGCAAGCATGCCACCTAACATTACAAAATCTGCTCCACCCCCAAACCCTTTAGCAACATCACCAGGACAAGTACAACCACCATCAGCAATAATGTGAGCACCAAGCCCATGAGCTGCATCTGCACATTCAATAACAGCGCTCAGTTGTGGATAACCAACACCAGTTTGAATTCTAGTAGTACAAACACTTCCTGGTCCAATTCCAACCTTAACAATATCTGCACCACTTAGAACTAATTCTTGTGTCATATCAGCTGTTACTACATTGCCAGCTATAATAGTTTTGGTTGGATATTTGTTTCTTACCGATTTTACAAAATTAGTAAAATGCTCAGAATAACCATTAGCTACATCAATACAAATAAATTTAAAAAAACTATATTCTTTTAAGACTTTATCTAAATTTTGGAAATCTTCTTTTTTAATACCTACGCTTAATGCAATATTTTGATAAATTTTCTTTATATCTTTATTTTGTTTTATCTTTTTTATATCATGCTGTTTTGTTAAACATGTAATCATTCCATATTCATTTAATTTTTCAGCAACGCTTAACTCTCCAACTCCATCCATGTTTGCAGCCATAACAGGAATTCCTGACCATTCATTTTTACTGTATTTAAATCTATAAGTTCTTAATAGATTTACGTCTTTTCGACTTTTAAGCGTACTTCTTTTCGGTCTGAACAAAACATCTGAATAATCTAGTTTTAATTCTTCTTCAATCCTCATCAAAAATTAAAGTAACCTTGAAAATTGATATTTCAAATGAATTATCTCCTGTGGATAAGTATTGAAACAAAAAATAAAACTATTATAAATCAACAAAAATAATATGGCGGGGTAGCTCAGTTGGTTAGAGCGCGGGACTCATAAGCCCGAGGTCAGTGGTTCGATCCCACTTCCCGCTACCAAAATAAATTTTTAAACTAATTTAAACAATTTTTTTAATTCTCGCAAATTCATACCTATATCAATCTTCCTCTTTTTTTTATAAAATTTTTTTGCAGATATTTTTTTGATATTTAAATTTTTTGATTTTGCAAAATTATAAACACTTTGAGATTTACCACCAATATTAATAATACCTTTTTTGTTAATTACTTTGAATAGAAGTTTCACAAAATCCTCGTGATAAATAAAATTTGTTATAAAGTCAAAAAAAGCTTTTGAATGGATAAAAGGTTTTTCAGTCATTGAAGCTCTGACAACCAATGAATTTTTATACATTCTTACAGAAGCTTCACCTCCCATTTTTGATAATCCATAATTATTGATTGGTTTAATCGGATCTGTTTCTTTATAATTACCTTTTTCACCAGGGTAAACATAAGATGTAGATATATAGATAAGTTTAATTTTAAGATCTGAACAAATCTTAGTTATATTTGCTGTTCCTATAATATTCAGATCAATACTTTTATTTATATTTTTCTCATGTAAATTCATTGGCCTTGATAAGCCTGCTAAATGAATTAAATAATTTGGTTTTTTTAGTCTTAAATATTTCTTAATTGAGACTAAATTTAATATATTCAAATTTGTTTTATTTGGAAAATAAATATTATATTTTGACCTATCAAAGTCTCTTTTAATAACCTCTCCAAATCTACCAGATCCACCTGTGATAACTATTTTTTTTTTAATCATTTTGTTAACCTAGGGTATGGGGTATGAATTATAAATTTTCCACCCATTTTTATAAACTTTTTTTCTTTATTAAAAATCTCGTTTTTAAAATTCCAAGCTCCTAAAAAAGCAAAGTCCACATTTTTAGGAATGTAACCTGGATATTTTTTAATTTTAATCAGAGTTCCTGGAGTATATTTATTTTGTTTTTCTTTAGTTGTATCAAAAAAATAATCTATTTTGTCATTACCTATTTTACAGTAATTAAGTATAGTAGTTGATTTAGCTGTCGCACCATATCCAATTATTTTTTTATTATCCTTTTTACACTTAGAAAAAATTGAAATTAGTTTTATTTTAGACTCATGAACTCTTTTTTTAAACTTGAGATATGTAT
>CACKMG010000016.1 GCA_902601235.1 uncultured Pelagibacteraceae bacterium | reverse complement strand
TGATGATTGTGAATTATGCCATCAATAACTTTTTTAGGTGAACCATCGCCACCCATTGCATCAACTGCAATTTTTATTCTATCATCCATTAATTGATTATAGCTTAATTATTCTTTTGGGTCTAAAACTTGTCTACCTTTATACATGCCAGTTTTAAGATCTAAATGATGAGAAAGTCTGTATTCACCGGATTTTTTATCCTCAATAACATTCTTTGAGGAAAATTTCATATTTTGAGATCTTCTCATTCCTGTTCTTGACGGTGTTTGTTTACGTTTAGGAACTGCCATAATTATGATGTACTTACACTTTTTAAAAAATAATTCAAATTTTTTTTTGATAAATCAATATTAAAATCATCAAAATATTCTACTAAATAGTCAATTTTTTGTAAATTATCAAAAAAAAGTGAAATCTTTTTTATTTTTTCATTTTTATCGTAACTTTCCCAAAAATGAATTTCTGAGATAATTGAATGGAATAAGTTAATATAATCTTTCATCTTTTTGTTTATAGATTGATCACCGTAACCAATTTCCCTCAAAGAAAGCTCTAATTGTCTAAAATTGAAGTCATATATTTCTTGTAATAATTTAGAGTTATTTTCATTCTTATAAGTTTTGAGGAAAAATGCAAAATGTATTAAAAAAAATATCAATCTATCTGAGAATGTATCTTGTTTATCAAAATGCTTGTAGAGATTTTTATTTGTAGTCAATTTTATTAAATTATTATAGATATTAATATAATTTGATTTCATGAAAAAAAAATATTATATATTTTTAATACTACTTTTATATAATTGTTCAATTAATAAAGTAATACATCATCACGGCGTTCATAACCTAGAAAAAAAACAAGAAAAATTAATACTAAATGAAACTAATAAAAATGATGTAATTAAGCTAATTGGTCCTCCATCAACCATAAGTACATTTGATAATGATGTTTTGATATATATAGAAAAAAAAACTAGTAGTGCAAAACTCTCAAAATTAGGGAAAAAAGAATTAATAGTTAATAATGTGTTAGTTTTACAAATAGACACTAAAGGAATGCTTGTAGACAAATTATTTTATGACAAAAATGATATGAAAAAAATAGACTTTATTAAAGATGAAACCGCAATCAGTTATTCTAAAAGATCATTTATTTATAACTTTTTGTCTTCGTTAAGACAAAAAATTAATGATCCTCTTGGAAAGAAAAGGATAAAAGATTAACCTGCTATAACTGCTAATAATAATAAAGCGACTATATTGGTTATCTTGATCATTGGATTAACTGCTGGTCCTGCTGTATCTTTATATGGATCACCTACAGTATCACCTGTTACTGCTGCTTTGTGTGCTTCTGAACCTTTACCACCATGATTACCATCTTCAATATATTTTTTAGCATTATCCCATGCACCACCACCTGCAGTCATAGATACAGCAACAAATAGACCAGTAATAATTACTCCTAAAAGCATTGCACCTACTGAAGCTAGAGCTGCAACTTGACCACCGATTGAAAAAATAACAAAGTACAACACGATGGGTGAAAGCACTGGTAATAATGATGGAATTATCATTTCTTTAATTGCAGCTACAGTTAAGAGATCAACTAATTTTGCGTAGTCAGGTTTTTGTTTTCGTTTCATTATACCTGGGTATTTTTTGAATTGTCTTCTTACTTCTATAACAACTGCGCCCCCTGCTCTTCCAACAGCTTGCATTCCCATAGAACCAAATAAATAAGGAAGCATCCCTCCAATTAATAATCCTACAACAACATAAGGATTAGATAAATCAAACGTAACTACAATACCTTCTAATTTAGAACCAGCAACTTTTGAAAAATGTTTTATATCTTCAGTATAAGCTGCAAAAAGAACTAAGGCCCCTAATCCAGCTGATCCTATTGCATAACCCTTAGTTACTGCTTTTGTTGTATTTCCCACTGCATCTAAGGCATCTGTAGTTTTTCGAACATTGTTAGGTAATTTAGACATTTCAGCAATACCACCAGCATTATCTGTTACAGGCCCATAGGCATCAAGCGCAACAACCATTCCAGCTAAAGCCAACATAGTAGTAACAGCAATAGCTATTCCATATAAACCTGCAATATGATTTGTTAATAAAATTCCAGCAACAATTATTAACGCTGGTATAGCTGTGGCTTCTAAAGAAATTGCCAACCCTTGGATCACATTAGTGCCATGCCCAGTAGTTGATGAACTTGCAACACTTCTAACTGGTCTATAATTAGTGCCAGTGTAGTACTCTGTCACCCAAATTAACAAACCTGTAATGATTAGTCCTATTACACCACAATAATATAAATTCATTCCTGAAAATGATTTATTGTTTAAATTATAAATATTATCTAATCCTAAAACAAAATCAGTAACCGGATATAATATTGCTAAGGAAGCTAAAGCAGAAACGACAAAACCTTTATACAAAGCGCCCATAACATTTTTACTATTACCTAATTTAACAAAAAAAGTTCCAACAATTGAGGTCAGAATGCATGCTGCACCAATAGTCAAAGGATAAATCATCATTGACATATCTCCTGGAAAAAAAATTGAAGACAAAACCATAGTTGCAACTATTGTAACAGCATATGTTTCAAATAAATCAGCGGCCATACCTGCACAATCACCAACGTTATCACCAACATTATCTGCAATTACAGCTGGATTACGTGGATCATCTTCTGGTATACCAGCTTCAACTTTTCCAACTAAATCAGCTCCTACATCGGCTCCCTTTGTAAAAATTCCTCCCCCTAATCTTGCAAAAATTGATATTAAAGAAGCTCCAAAACCTAAAGCTACTAGTGCATTTACTATTTCTCTTTCATCAATATTAAATTTTAATAATAAGTAATAATATACAGCTATTGATAATAAAGCTAAACCAGCAACTAACATTCCAGTTACAGCACCAGATTTAAATGCAACTGATAAACCATTTGCTAAGCCTTTTCTAGATGCTTCAGCAGTTCTTACGTTCGCTTGAACTGAAACTAACATACCTACATAACCGGCAATACCTGATAATGTAGCACCAATTAAATAACCCAATCCAACAAGGGGACTAAAGGCAAAACTTACAATCACTAAAACAACCACACCAACTATTGCGATAGTCTTATATTGCCTAGCTAAATATGCCTTAGCTCCTATTTGAATAGCAGATGCAATATCTTGCATTTTGGTATTCCCCGCACTTGAATTTAAAATATTTTTTCCTGTAAAATATCCGTATACTATAGATAAAAATCCAGCTGCAATGGTGTATATAAGAATTGTTTCGATTGATGAGTCCATATTAACCTTAATTATGTTGTTAGTTGTTAGTTTTTAAAAATCGGACCATACAAAAAAAGATATAAAACGCAACGATTAACTTTTAAAATCTGTGAAAATATCCTTTATTTTTAAAGGCAATTTTCCTCTTATTTTCATCAATAATTTCAGATTTTTGTGAGTGGGCATAAATTTTTCCAATTTTTGAAATCTTGATACCCAGCTGTTTGCTTATTTTCGAAATGATTCTAGATTTTGATGGAGTAGCAGTAAATAATATTTGATAATCATCACCTGAACAAACAGATGATAATTTAGAGATAATTTTTGTGTCAACTAATTTTTTTAGATTATTCGATATAGGAATATCATTCAAAAATAATTTATAAGATAGTTTTTGTTTATTAATAATCTTTTCTAAATCACTCATTAATCCATCAGATATATCAATAGATGTATTTGCAAATAAAAATAACTTTTTCGCTATATTAAGATGTAAGACAGGATGAAAATATTTCATTTTAAAGTAATACGTTAAATCTTTATTCAATTTTATCTTATTTTGTAAAACTTTTAATCCAATAAAACTATCGCCTAAATTACCAGTCACATAAATATCATCATTAATTTTTGCCTTATTTCTAAAAATAATATCATTTGAAAAACCAACAGAAGTTAAAGTAAAACTTAATTTTTTTGAATAGACGGTATCACCACCACATAATTTAGTAGAATATTTTTTTTGTTCTTGTTTCAATGCATTTGATATTAGTTTTAGATTTTTTTTTGAGAAAGTTTTTTTATTACCGGATCCAGAAATAAAATAATATGTAGGTTTTACACCTTTACAAATTAAATCTGAAATTGATGATCTAAAAATCTTTTTAATAACAAAATCTGGATGTTTAAAATTAATAAAATGAACTCCTTCAACATACGTATCAACAGAAATAACTAATTTTTTTGATTTATCAAAAAAAACATCATCATTTAAATTTAAAGAATTTTTATTATTATATGATAATTTAGAAAAATATTTTTTTATAATTTCAAACTCATGCATCAGTAAATCTTATCTTTTTTGCAATATTATCTAATAAAGCATTTAGATATTTAGTTTGAGAGTCGTCTAAAAAAAAATTTGAAGCATCGAGGTATTCTTTAATAATAATCTTTATTGAAACATTTGGTTTATATAAAAGTTCATACGTAGCTGATTTAAGTATAACCTGGAATAATTTATCCAAGGTTTTAAACTTAAATTTTTCTCCTAGATTTTTGTCTAATTCTTCTAAAAGAATTTCTTCACGTTCTATAGTTCCAGAAACAATATCTTTTATAAATTTTTTAAATCTATGTTTTGGAAAATCTAATTTCTCGTCATTATTAAAAAATTTTCCATAAAGTTTTTGAATAATAATAACTCTAGGATTATTTTTTGGACTATAGATTGTTTTCATTTTTGTAATAAAACTGATATTAAAGCATTTGCAGCCTCAGCTCCTTTTTTTTTTCTTGTAATTGCTTGTTTCATATTCAAACAAGTTATAATTCCATTACCAATAGGTTTTTTTGACTCTAAAGATAAATTCATTATAGCATTAGTTGAGGCTTGAGAGATGAAATCAAAATGTGGTGTTTGTCCTTTTATTACACAACCCAAAGCAATAAAACCATGAAATTTTTTTAAATTTTTAGAAATTGTTACTGGTATTTCAAAAACACCTGGAACATAAATTGTCTTAATATTATAATTTTTTGGTATTGCTCTTAAAGCACTTGATAATAAATTATTAGAAATATTTTTGTAATAATTTGCACAAACAATTAAAATTTTTTTTGACACTATATAAGCTCCTGTTTAATTATTTTTATATTAAAGCCTTCTAAACCAATAACCTTTTTTGGTGATTTTGTAATCAAAATCATTTTTTTTATCTTTAAATCTTTTATAATTTGAGCCCCTATACCATAATTTTTAATAAGTTGATCCTTTCCATTTTTGCTAAAATTTTTATTTTTATAATTTCTCAATGTTTGAGAAACAGATTGGAGATTTGTATCTTTTATAAACACTAAAACACAATTATTAAATCTTTTAAAATAATTAAGTGTCTTGTTAAAAGAATTTGGTAATTGTTGATTAATCAAATAATTTTGTACAACATTAGATGAAATTACTCTTACTCTTGGTATAACACCTTTTTTTATTGATCCTTTAACAAGCACAAAATGTTCAGACCCATCTAATAAATTTTCATAAATCTTTATCTTAAATTTTTGTTTATTAATTTTAATATCGGAGGTTTTTTTTAATTTGATTAATTTCTCTTTTTTTAATCTATAAGAAATTAAATCTTCAATTTTTCCAATTTTTAAATTATGTTTTTTAGCAAAATTAAGTAAATTTTGACCTTTAGCCATCGTTCCATCCTCATTCATAATTTCACAAATTACTGCTGAATTATTTTTTTTTGCAATTTTAGATATATCAACTGAAGCTTCTGTATGACCTGCTCTAACAAGCACTCCTCCATCTTTTGCAATTATGGGAAATACATGTCCCGGTGAAACAATATCTTTTCTATTTACATTTTTTTTTGATGCAATTTTAATAGTATGAGCTCTATCTTTAGCTGATATACCAGTTGTTATTCCCTTTTTAGCTTCTATTGAAACTGTAAAAGCTGTTTTGTTTCTTGATTGATTTACTGGAGACATTAATGATAAATTCAATTTTTTTGCTTGTATTCTGTCTAAAGCTAAACAAATTAAACCACGACCATATTTAGCCATAAAATTTATATTTTTAGCACTAGTGTCAGATGTAGAAATAACTAAATCACCTTCATTTTCTCTTTTTTCATCATCAACTAAAATAAACATATCTCCTTTTTTTGCAGTTTTAATAATAGTTTCTATTGATGAGTAATTACTTTTTTTCATAAAAAAAATTTTTTACATATTTAGAAAGTATGTCTATTTCAATATTAACTAAACTTCCTTTTTTTAATTTAGATAAATTTGTTAATTTAAATGTATGTGGAATTATCCAGATTTGAAAACCTTTTTTTGTAACTTTAGATATAGTCAATGAAATACCGTTTATACATATCGAAGCTTTTTCAATTAAATTTTTTTTTTCTTTTGAAGAAATTTGAAAATCGAAAAGATAAGATTTATCAATTTTTTTTATATAAAGAATTTTTCCAACGCTATCTACGTGCCCTTGACATATATGTCCTGATATTTTTTGACCATATTTTAAAGGAAGTTCCAAATTTATATGATCATTAACTTTAAGATATTTAAATTTTGATCTTTGGATTGTTTCATTTGAAAGATAAAATTCCATTATCTTATTTTTAATATTTATAAGAGTTAAACAAACACCATCACATGCTACTGAAATCCCTATATCTTTTTTGGATAACTTAATATTTGATTTAATAAAAATATTGATACCTTTTGATCTTTTCAAAATTTTTTTTATATTTCCTTTATTAAAAATAATTCCGTTAAACATATTATCTTATATAAATGGTTATTTTATCTTTGGCTAGATCTGTGCTTATTTTTGATTTAATTTTATAATGTTTATTTAAAATATCAGTTGATGTAAAAATTACATGTTTTGTATTTTTTGATAATACTTTTGAACTTTTAAACATATAAAATTGATTAATTAATCTATTTTTAAGCAAATCTTTAGTTATCTTATCACCACCTTCAATTAATAAGTTTCTTATACCAAGAAAAAATAGTTTTTTTAGTATATTTTTAAGATCAAAAATCTTTTTTTTATTTAATTTTACTTTTACTAAAATTACTCCTTTTTTTTTTAATAACTTGGTCTTTGATAAATTGAGGGAGTCGTGAAAAATTATTGTATTATTTTTTTTTACAGATTTATAAATATATGTATTAAGACCAATATCCAAATATTTGTCTAAAACAACTCTAATTGGAGAAAATTTTTCATATCCTCTTAATCGACAGTTTAACTTAGGATTATCAATATTTAAGGTTTTGCTTGAAATCATTATCGCATCATTTTTATACCTCAAGTAGTGTGATAATTTATCAGAAATTTGATTGGTTATTCTTTTTGTACCCTTACTATAAATAAGTTTATTTTTTGAAATTGCTATTTTAGCTGTAACGTAAGGTAATTTATATTTTCTATTTATAATATAAGAATTATATAAGTCTTTAGCTTTTTTTTTTAAGAGGCCTCTTTTGACTTTAATATTATTTTTCCTTAAAATTTTAAAACTTTTACCACTTACTTTTTTATCAATATCATTAATTGAGTAAAAAACTTCATTAATTCCACTTTTAATTATGCTATTAGTGCAAGGGGGTGTTTTTCCATAATGGTTACAAGGCTCAAGAGTAACATACATTTTTGCACCTAATAAACTTTGAAATGAGTTATTTATAGCATTTGTTTCAGCATGTGGTCTTCCATCATAACCTGTTTGACCTACAGATATTATCTTGTCATTTTTAACTATTACGCAACCAACAGAAGGATTATTCCCAGTCAATCCTTTTCTAGCCATTGCCAGATTAAAGGCAATCCTCATATAATTTTTATCTTTTGATGAATGCTTATCTTTTTTTGTAGACATCCAATTTGTCCACAAATTGCACAAAATCTTTTTCTTCTCTAAAGTTTCTATAAACTGATGCAAACCTTACATAAGCTACTGGGTCGAGTTCTTTCAAACCTTCCATGACCATAGTCCCTATTGTATTACTTGAAATTTCATTTTGTCCAAGTTCCTCTAGAGACCTAGAAATACGACTAATAAATTTTTCAATAGTATCTGAGTCTAATGGTCTTTTTTTTAAGGCAATATAAATTGATTTAGCCAATTTATCTCTGTCAAAAGAGGATTTTCTTCCATTTTTTTTAACAACCATGATTTCGCGATGTTGAATTCTTTCAAACGTAGTAAATCTTGTACCACAGCTACAAAGTCTTCTTCTACGGATTGCTGTGCCATCTTCAGTTGGACGTGAGTCTACAACTGACGTCTCACCTTTTTTTTCACATGGACAGATCATTTATTTAGATTTTTATAAATTGGAAAATTAGAGCATAAATGTACAACTTCATTTCTCACTTCATTTTCCACTCTACTATTATCCTCCTGACTTTCAGATAATCCCTTAATAACTTTTGTTATCATTTTACCAACTTTTTCAAATTCTTTTAATCCAAAACCTCTCGTAGTTGCAGCTTGAGAGCCTAACCTAATACCTGATGTGATCATGGGTTTTTCTGTATCAAAGGGTATTCCATTTTTATTACAAGTAATATTAGCTCGACATAAGCTTTCTGCAGCTAGATTTCCTTTTACATTAAATGGTCTCAAATCAACCAACATCAAATGAGTATCTGTACCACCAGAGTAAATCTTAAAGCCGTTATTTTTTAAAGTTTCAGCTAATATTTTAGCATTAGCTAAAACATTTTTTATATAAGTTTGAAATTCAGGTTTTAACGCCTCAAAAAAACCAGCAGCTTTAGCTGCAATGATATGCATTAAAGGTCCACCTTGGTAACCAGGAAATACTGCTGTATCAAATTTTTTTCCTAAATCTAAATCGTTTGATAAAATAATTCCACCTCTAGCACTTCTAAAAACTTTATGTGTAGTTGAAGTTACTACATGTGCATAGTCACATGGATTAGGATAACCTTTTCCAGCAACCAATCCAGAAAAATGAGCCATATCGACCATTAGATACGCTCCAACTTTATCAGCAATTTCTCTAAATCTTTTAAAATCAATTACTCTTGAATACGCACTTCCACCTGCAATAATAAGTTTTGGTTTATGCTCTACTGCTAGTTTTTCAACATTGTCATAATCAATGAGTTCAGATTCTTTGTCTACATCGTAACTAATTGCATTAAACCATTTACCAGACATTGATATTTTTAATCCATGAGTAATGTGACCACCTGAATTTAAACTCATTCCCATAAACGTATCATTCGGTTTCAATAGAGCTAAAAAAACAGCACCATTGGCTTGTGCTCCAGAATGTGGCTGAACATTTGCATATTTACAATTGAAAAGTTTTTTAATTCTTTCTAAAGCTAGTTGTTCAGCAACATCAACATGCTCACAACCATTATAATATCTTTTTCCCGGATATCCTTCTGCATATTTATTTGTCAACACTGATCCTTGAGCTTCTAATACAGCTTGAGAAACTATATTTTCAGAAGCGATAAGCTCAATATGATTTTGTTGTCTTATGAGCTCATCATTAATAGCTTTAAATAAATCTGGATCACTTTTTGAAAGACTTTTTTCAAAAAAATCCTCATAGTTTGAATTTATATATTTACTTTCACTTGACATATTATCTTAAATCTTTTGCACTCTTTTTTTGTGTCTACCACCTTCAAATTTAGTTTTTACAAAAACATCTACACATTTAAAAGCAATATTTTTTTTTGTTAATCTAGATCCTAATGTAATAATATTTGCATTGTTATGCAATCTAGATAATTTTGTGTTTTTTACCGAATAACATACTGCAGCCCTTATTTTTTTGTGTCTGTTTGCCGCCATAGACATGCCCATCCCGGATCCGCAAACCAGAATACCAATATTTTTGCTATTTTTAGATACTCTTTTGCAAAGTTTATGAGCATATTCTGGATAATTAACTGATATTTTTGAATCATTTGTGCCTAGATCTATAAAAAAAAATTTATTTTTAAACCTTTTTTTTATTTGTTCTTTGAGAACGAAACCCGCATGATCTGATGAAATAAATAATTTTTTCAAACTAGTTAAATTTATGATCTAGAACACATGCAACTAAATGTATTCTGTTTTCTTCTCCACCATTGAAAGCGTTATGGTATTTAGTATTATTAGTAATCCAGACTGATCCATCAGCAGGCAAGTGTTTAGCAACATTATCAATTACCATTATTGAACCAGGATTAGTAATTATTGGAATATGCAATCTTGGTTCTGGATCCCTGTGCCAACTTAAAGTTGACCTAGGTTGTTTTAATAAAATTCTGACACGACCAAGTTTATATTTAGAGGACAAAATATCAAAAACTTCTTTAAAGTAAGTATTTTTATAATCCTTAATAAATTCTGAGTAAGCTGCTTCATCAACTTTTTCATCTCGAATAACTTCTTTGCCCGATCCATCTGGTTTTGTCCAAAATACTCCTCTTGCTTTATGGCCTTTAATAGAGTCTGGATCACCTGGTATTTGTGTTAAAGATATGGCTCCAAAGTTCGAAATGCCCTCAGGGCCACTAAAGTCTCTAATTTTAAGTATTTCTTCATAAGCTTTTTTAAGTTCATTTATATCGAACTTAACATCTTGTTTTTGAAAATCATCAAAGTTTAAATTCATTTGTATCTAATTGTCTCTTAACATTGTTTATTATCTTTTTTAAGATATATTTGTATATAACATTTGTCGCATATAATAAATATTTTTTTAAACATGATTACAGGAAAATACCCAAGCTTGAGACTTAGACGCAGTCGAAAATACGATTGGTCTCGACGTCTTATTGAAGAAAATAGCTTATCACCTAATGACTTTATCCTTCCAATATTTCTTATAGAGGGCAAAAGCAAAAAACAAGAAATTAAATCTATGCCAGATGTATATAGGTATTCAATAGACAACTTGACTAAAATTATTGATAAGGCAATTAAAAACGGCTTACCAATGATTGCATTATTTCCCTATACAGAAAAAAATAAAAAAAATGATTTAGGTACTGAAGCTTTAAATGAAGATAATTTAGTTTGTAGAGCAATACAGTATATCAAAAAGAAATATAAAAATGAAATTGGTATAATGTGTGATGTTGCTTTAGATCCCTACACATCTCATGGGCATGATGGTTTATTAAAATCCAATTATATTTTAAATGATGAAACAATAAAAGTTTTAATAGATCAATCATTATTACAAGCTCAAATGGGATGTGATGTTCTTGCCCCCTCTGATATGATGGATGGTAGGATTGGGGAAATACGAAAAGCTCTTGATAAAAATAATTATCAAATGATCCAAATTCTTTCATATGCTGTAAAATATGCTTCAAGCTTTTATGGTCCATTTAGAGATGCTGTAGGTTCAAAAGGTTTATTAAAAGGAGATAAAAAAAATTATCAAATGGATTTTAGAAATGAAAATGAAGCATTAAGAGAAGTAGCACTAGATATAAAAGAAGGTGCAGATATGATAATGGTTAAACCAGGTATGCCATATTTGGATATAATTAAAGTTGTAAAAGAAAATTTTAAGATACCAGTAATAGCTTACCAGGTTTCAGGAGAATACAGTTTATTAACCAATAGTATTAATAGAGGTTTGATTGATAAAAAAGCTGTCTTAGAAAGCTTAATTTCCTTTAAAAGAGCTGGAGCAAACGCCATAGTAAGTTATTATGCTGACAGATTGAGTTTGATTTTAAAATAATTATTTCAAATTATCTATAAATTGTTTTCTACTCAATGGATAATTAATATTATTTGGTTTTAAAATAGTTTTTTCTAAGTAATCACCCACTAATTTTAAACCCTTTAATAAATTAGTTAGATCATTTTCATAATTATCTTTATCTATTAAAAAATTAGGTACAGTTTTGTACTCTGAAGATGATTGAGCATAATATTGAATTTTATTGTTAATTATCTTTTTATTTACTAAATCTTTTAATTCTAGATCATAGCCAATTATTTTAAATAAATCTAATTCCCAAAAAATATAATTATTTATCCAATTTTCAAATTTTAAAATATGATAAAAATTTTCAATAAGATCATAAATTTTTTTATTTTTTTGTGACTCAACTGTAAGAATTTTGATTAAATTCATTGCTGAAACAATACATGATAATTTCTTAGAATTATCGAAATAGATTGGCGATAAAGCTTCAAAGATTTCTACCTTAAAGTATCCTATTTTACTATCTGATTTAGAATTGTAATTTACATATAGATGGTTTCCAATTTGAAGGTAATTTTTAATCTTTTTTGATGTTGCACCAAAAATAATTCCAGAAATTTTTCCATATTTTTCGGTAAATATTTCTGCAATCAATGAATTTTCATTGTATTTATTTTTTGATATTAAAAAACCTTTATCGTCCCAAATCATTTTTTTCTATATCTTTTAAACAGTTAATAGCTGCATTTTGTTCAGCATCTTTTTTAGATTTGCCTTCAGCTTGATATAATTTTGTATTAATTAACTTAACACTAATCTTAAAAATTGGTTTGTGTCTAGGACCTGTATTAGAGATAAGTTTGTATATTGGTAATTTTTTAAATCTCTTTAATGAATATTCTTGTAATTTTGTTTTAGCATCAATTTGAGTTACAACACTTTTTTCAATATGAGTTTTCCACAAATT
>CACKMG010000015.1 GCA_902601235.1 uncultured Pelagibacteraceae bacterium | reverse complement strand
TGGGCCAAAGCCTACGGGAAAAAGATATTGCAATAATGGTGTATGTTTAGTTTTTAAAGAAGTAAAATAAACTATTAAAAATGAGCAAGATTAAGATTGTATTTTATTTAGTTTTAATTTTTGTAGTTTACAAAGGTTACGTTGCATTCAAAGATTTTGAAATCGGTGTCGGAGATAGAGTAGCTGAAATTGAGGAGAAGGCAGATTTTCAAAAAAAAGGTGAGGTAATAGGCTTAATGATGTATTTGGGTGATCCTCCAAGATTAACAGAGCATTTACTTACACCAAGTAGTTCTAAATGTTTAGAAATGAAACAAATTGCCGAAGAAACTTCATTTGCTCTTTATGAATGTGCAAGAGTAAATGCAATACTAAGGGGCAATAAGATTGTAAGCATCATCGAAGAACTCGAAGTGATTGAATGATTTTAAAATATGTAAGTTTTTTAATTGGTATTATTTGGTCATATTCAATTATCAAAACACAATCTATCTTTAGTAAAAAGGCTGGTTTAATTTTTAAAATATTTATATCAAAAGTTTCTTGGCTTACATTGATTGCCGCTTGTTATTTTGGATATAAAAATTTTTCAATTCAATACACACTGATTGGTATTATTGCCGGAATAATAATTGTTCATGTAGGTTTTCATTTTTCAAAGAAATTTTTGATCTCAAAGTTTAGTGAAAAAAATCTCCAATTAACTAAATCTTTTTTTGAGTATACCTTAATTGCTTGGGTAATTTATTATATTTTTTATTAATTAAAACTTACGACTTAAATTGAGGAATGCTTCATCCAAGTCTTCAGGTCTTAATAAGTCATTAGTTAATTTGAAATCAATTATAAAATCATTGATATTTTTACTTATAACATAATTAGATTTTAAGTTATCGGATCCATCTATTGAAAAAGCGTAATTAGTTTCTTTGTTTGGTAAATATCCAATAGCAATGTGAATTTTATCTGTATGTCCAGAACCTATAGCTTGATTACGTTCATAAATTAAAAAAATACTAAATCTGTCAGGTAAAACTATATCAATACCGATTTCTCCATTAATATTATGAAGTGCTTCTGAATGTAAAATATCATTAAAACTTTGACTTTTATCTCCAACATAAGTGTATTTAAAATCAGAAGAGCGATCGACATCTACAACATACTCTAATTTACCATGTCTTTTTATAATATATTTTTCATTTGATATGTCCTCCACTGCTGAAAGACCAGCTCTTATCTTTTTGGATCTAACATGTTGTTTTTCAACATCAATACCCCCTGATCCACTTTCTTTGTAAGATCCCAAGATAGTATGACCGATATCAAACCTACCTGAAGGGATAAAAGTAATGTTATCTTTTTTTATCTCATCTTTTATACGAATGGTTCCATATATTTGATGTCCTGATCTATTAGCCGTTAAACCTCTACCATCAATAACTGTCAATAAGCTTGATTTTAATTTACCATAACCAATTACACTATCTAAAAACTTTGTATCATCTTCAATTGGTGAAGTTGAATAGTAGGTAATGTTATAGGTATCGGTATCTAAATTACTTCCTGCACTTCCGACATCAACATTATTTCTCCCAAGCCTAAATGCTAAACCTTTAATGCCATTTTCATCAGTAAATCTATCTGCTCCGATTGTAATTGCATTTGTTCCAATTTTTTTAGTCGATGAAATACTAGTATCTCCAATTCTTCCAATAGAAATACTTCCCTCACTCCAATAAAACACATCTTCCTCTTTATCTTTTGTTTTCTTTTTAGCTGCAGAGGTTTTTACAACCTCTGTCAAAGAGGCTAATTTTTGATTGGTAAAATTGAAATCTATATTTAAATTAGTTAAATTTTGTTCATCTTTATTTCTTCTAATCCACTTAAGTCTATTAAGAGCTGTATCAGTTGAATGATCAATCGTTCTTTTAGCAATTTCTATTTGAGCTAATGCCATTCCAGTTCGATCACTGTTTTCTGTAATCGAAGGACAATTACCTCCAATAATATCAAAAGGACAAGCTAATGAAAATTCGTATATTTGATCAATTTTATGAGTACCAGAGTCATCATTACTTATATACATGATCATTCCATTTTTACTGAATGTTGCATGTCTCATTTGGTCCATTCTACCAAAACCAGTAGTATTAAGATTAACAAAACCATCAACAGTATGTGAAGATGTATCAAATGGTGCGTTTAAAGAGATTTGCACAACTCTATCACTATTATGATTTGATACAAAAAATCTTTTACCATCTTCACTGAACTCAATTGACATGGGATTACTTACATGTGAAGATAAATCTATTCCAGCATCATTATTTACTGAAGGAGATGTAATATCGTATGGTGTAGAGAGGTCAAATTCAAGGACAAAACCAAAATAAGTAACGATAAACATTTTTTTTCCATCATTGCTTAACGAAACAGCCATGAGTCTATTACCACCAGCATTGTCACCTAATCCGTCATCACCAGCTAAAGAGTTATTTCTATTTGCATCAGTCAATAGATGACTAGTTCTTTGAGAATAACTACAAGTCGAAATATCAAAAGGAACTGTAAGATCAAATCTAAGAACGTTATTTTTAAGGGTGCCACCTACTGCTCTATTTGCAAAATAAAAATACATACCATCGTTACTGAAAAAGAAATCAAAAGGGTTATGACCTATGGTGTCTAATAGCCCAGTATTTAATTCACACCTTTCATCGTCACCTGCGTAAGTACCTGAAGAGGCGTCAAAAGGAATAGATAGGTTATATTCATCAATGTAACTATAGTCCTCAGTGTCAGGGTCGGCACCACCATCTTCATCTCTATAAAATCTTACAAACATTTTTGTTCCATCATTATTGAATTGTACACCTCCAACTTCTCTATCTGTATCAATTGAAAGCCCAGCTCTAACTGTAGTATGTTCATCTCCGTTACTGACTTGAAAAGAATCTACTAGTGTAACCACACTTGCAAATGTATGTGAAAAAGGAGATAACAAAAAAAATATAAAGATTATTCTTTTTAACAGAGACATAAGGATTTTTTACATGAATTATAATTTAATTCATTATCTAATATACCCAAAATTGGTTGAAAATTTGCTTTAGTTTACATTCGAAATTTCTAAATAAATTCCATAATCAGGATCTTCTTGAAAAAAATCATAATGACTATCTATGTTAATTTTGAAATTATTTAACTCTTTATTATGAGTGAGCTTAGCTGAGGTATCATCAATAGACATTGCGTAAGAAGATCTCGAAGAACCCCTGTAATCTAAAGCAATATTAAAATTATCATTTTTACTATTTTGAGATTGATCTCTAGTGTATTTAGTCATCAAGGTTAAACCATTTTCTGACACAAAATCAAAACCAATTGCACCTATGATATTATGAGTAGTATTATTTATATTTTCCAAAGTAAAACTCTCACCATTAGATGTGTAAGAGAATTTTTGCTGTGAGGATGGACTCATGTCAGCATAATATTCAAAATCAAAATAAGGAATAAAAGATCCTACTTGAAAATCATAAGTATTATCTAAGCTTGTTCCTAAAGAAGATGTAAAGTTACCAATATATTGATCATCATATTCTAAGTTTAATCCTGTAGCTCCAGTTTCTGTGTATGCTCCTAAATGTGTTATTCCATAATTAATTTTTATTTTTGGAGTAAAATTTAATCTGTTTCTTGAAAAAGTATCTCTTAAACTTAAAGATCCATATAGTTGTTCACCATATCTTTCACCATCTGTTGAAGCTGAACCACTATTGTTGATTAAATCAGAATTTATAAAACTTAAACCAATTAAATTATCTGTAAATCTTTGCTCTCCTCTTGGTTTACTCTCATAAAAGGTTAAACTAAATGAATTCATATCTAAAGCACTTCCAAGTTCACCAATATCAACATCATCAGTACCAAATCTTAAAGCAATACCCCTCATAATATTATCCTCACCTTTTTTATCTGCTCCAAGAGTAATGGCTGAGGTATTAATATCTTTTGATGAAGATTGATTAGTGTCACCTGTAGTTCCTATGCTGATAGTTCCTTCACTCCAAAAAGACCAAGTTGAATTGTTCAAATTTGACTCATTATTACCATCATTAGAAAAATAAAGAGGAATTAATGACTCTGATAAAGCATTTAAAATTTCATTATTAATTTGAAACTTTATATTTTGATTAGTTAAATTAACTCTTCCACTATTTCTTCTTAACCATTCCATACGATTAATTACAGGATAAGTTGTATGCTGTATAATTTTTTTTGTAGTTTCAGACTGAGTTTCAATAGAAGCGACATCATCTTTATTTGCTGTTGGATCAATACAACTCTTGACACCAAAACCACAAGTTAAATCATATTCGTGAACATCAGAAGTAAAGCCTGTTTTAGAATCTACTATAAACATTTTTGAACCATCATTACTAAAAGCTATTCCAGATATCTTATTATTCGTAATTTGATCTGATATATCTTCTCTACCTTCCGAAGTCACATTTGATAAATCAAAAGGATTAGATAAAGTAAATTCAGTTATTTTTGTATCATTTGTTACAAACATTTTAGCTCCATCAGAACTAAATGCTAAACCATTTACTTTATTCTCATTACCCGTAAGTTGTTTTAGAGTTTTACTACTTGTGCCAGTATATGTTGTAACTAAAGTAGGGTTTGATATATCAAATGCGCTTGAAAGTGAATATTGTTTAAGAGAATGAGTTCCACCTTGATCATACAAAAAAACTTTTTTTCCATCATTACTAAATTTCAAATCTCTCAAATTGGTAGTGCCAAAATCTTTACTACCGGTATTACTACAAGTTGAAATATCGTAAGCAGTAGTTAAAGTTAATATTTCCACATCCTGAGTAGCATCATCAACTAAAAAAAACTTAGATCCATCTGAATTAAATATTATTTTTAATCCATCGCCTGCGAACCCTTCGGTACAAATGCTTCCTGCCAAAAGAGTAGCTTCTGAAATATCAAAAGGTGTGCTTAATGTATACTGAATTATCCTGTTCGCAGATGAACCAATAATATACATTTTTGTACCATCAGAATTAAAAGTTACACCATGAGGAATGTTCTGACCATTTTTATCATTTGCAGGAACATCAATATCATCAACGTATGAAATTGCTCCAAAAGCAAGTGAGTTTGAAAAAATAAGAATGATTAAAGTAATTATCTTTAAAAATTTTATTGTTATATTTTTTTGTAAAACGCTCATTCCTTTAAAACTTTTAGCACTAGGACTATTTTTTAAATGATTATAAATTTTATTCACTAAAAATTATGCCCATATTTGGTGTGAAATTCTTGTATTTTTTGACCATAATGGGCAATTAATTCCTTTGTGATTTATTAAAAAAGTATAATCTTGTCTTTAAGTAAAATTCTATATAAAAAATTATTATGTTTGAAAAATTAGAAGAACTAGCAAAAAACAATAAAAAAATTTCAGACTTCCATATCAGAAGCGGATGGCCTTTAGCATTTCGACAAACAGGGGAAATTCATAAAGTTCCTGAAGTTGTTGTAAAGGCACAAGACCTTCAGGATTTAATATCAACAAATTGTAATGAAGTCGAAATGAAAAGATTTAATGATACTCATGAGTTAGACTCCTCCGTTACATTAAGTGGTTTAAGATTTAGAGCAAATTTTTATAAAACTATAAATGGACCTGCTGCAGTTTTAAGAAGAGTTGAAAGTGTTATTCCAGAAATGGGACAGTTTGATTTACCACAAGTCTTATATGATATTATCGATATGCACAAAGGTCTTGTATTAGTTACAGGCCCAACTGGATCCGGAAAATCAACAACACTTGCAGCAATAATAAATGAAATAAATAAAACGAGGACATCGAATATTATTACCGTCGAAGACCCCGTTGAGTTTATTCATAAAGATTTAAAGAGTATTGTTTCTCACCGAGAAGTTGGAAAGCAAACACAAACATTTGCAAGTGCTTTAAAAGCAGCACTTCGAGAAGACCCAGATGTTATTTTAGTTGGGGAGATGAGAGATTTAGAAACGGTCTCTTTAGCTTTAACAGCTGCAGAAACAGGTCACTTAGTTTTTGGAACTTTGCATACAAGTGGAGCACCAAACACTATAAACAGAATTATAGACGTATTTCCACCTGAGCAACAAGCTCAGATAAGAGCTCAAATTTCAACATCTTTAAAAATGGTAGTAACTCAAAGACTTCTAAAAACAAAAGATGGTCAAGGCCGTTGTGGTGCTTTCGAAGTGATGAAGTGTACAGCCCCAATTCAAAACTTAATTAGAGAAGCAAAGATTCATCAAATTCCTAGCATCATGCAAACAGCAGTAAAAGATGGAATGATTACAATGACAAAATCATTAGAAGAGTTAGTTAAAGCTGGAAAGATAGATGCAGGAGCAGGAAAAGAACATTAAAGGTTTTAATCTACTTGAGTTATTAGTTGTCTTATCTATTGTAGGCATACTTTCTGCTGTTGCGTATCCAAACTTTTCTTCTTGGTACAAAGAGAGGGAAGTTCGTCAAGCAACAGTAAGAATAGAGTCATTAATGAAAAATCTTGTAATACAAACAGAGCGAGGAACTTTTGGTTATGTTCAAGTATATTTTGATAACGATGAAGATAATGGTTTAACTGTTTCATCGAAAGGTATGACAATGCAAACTCTTGCTTCAAAAATTAATAATAGTGCCGATCCATGGAATGGAGATTTAATAGGTACAACAAGGTGTGATACAACTTCACCATCAGGTGATACAAGTTATTGGGATACTGATAAAGACACGATTAGTGATGATATCAAAGACTCAGTTTATTCTATCACTTTTACAAACGTAACGACAAATTTTGAAGGAGCAGCTGCAGTGTGTTTTTCTAGAAATGGAAAATTTTATGATGCATCAGATATACTAAATGATGGAGGTGCAGTAGTTGAATATTTTTTTATATGTAGAAAAACTTCACAACAGGTTAGATGTCCGATTGATAATACTGGATTAACAGCATCACCAGATAATGATGGTGGAGGAGATGATACTGACGGAGGAGATCTAACAGAACCTGAAGAAAATACTGAATCAGTAGAGGAAGAAAGTGTGGAACTACCAATGCCATCTAGTGAAGTAGATAATTTAAGAGCTGTGAGATGGGGAAGATTTGGCAACTTTTCAATTAGTATTTTTGACAATGATTATACTTTTGTAGAGGGTGAGAGAAATTGGAATGGAGGTACTTGGAAAAATTAAATGAAAATATACAGAGATAAAAAAATTTTGGGTCTGTCACTTTTGGAGGCTTTAGTTTCCACGGCAATAGTTGGAATAGGTTTCGTAGCAATACTGCAGATGACAAATTATTCAGTCCAATCTATCTACACATCAGGAGAAAGAACTAAAGCAAATTATTTAACCAATATGATTGCAGAAGACGTAGTTGGAAATCAAGAATTAAGTACTACATCAGAAAAAAATTTTTCTGAATATCTTGCATCTAATCCTGTTAATTTGGATTATTGTAATGCAGGAACCAATACTTCTTTAACAAATACTGGTATGACTAATAATAACAATGCTGATAACACAGACACTAGTAATAGTGGAGACATATATGGAAAAGATGCAGATAACGATCCTGAAAGAAAGAAAAATAAATGGGAAGCTTTGTTAAATAATAAGGATTATCTAAATTGCAAAGGTGGTAATGAAGCAAGAGATTTTAGAATATTTAAAATTGGAAGCACACATACAAGTGCAATTGTGAGAGAGGATCGAACACAAGATGATGGAACGATAGAAACAGTAACTCTTTCAGGGGGCGATATACTAGAAAATGCAAATACACGTTCTATTAATGGTAACGAAGTTTTATATGTTCAGGATGACATTATGTATATTGGTAGAGTTCAAATGAATTTAAATGATGGAAAAAAAAGAAAGTATTTATATTTTCAAACTGACTATGTATTAAAACCATGAAAAAAAAGAATTTTAAAAATATTATTGGATTAACATTGGTTGAGATATTAATTGGAATTTGTATAACCACAATAATGATGGGGGCAATGTACACCTCATACAATGTTGTAAATCAATCATACTCCAGAGTGACTGAAAAAGCTAAAATAAGCAGAGCTAGTAGAGACTTAGTTACTATGTTAATGCGTGATATTCGTATGGCTGGTTTTAAATATTATGCAGGTCAGCAGCAAATTAATGATTTTGCTATTGCTACAACAGGCGGGCCTTGTTCTGCAGGAGTAAGTTTGACAAGACTTAGTAATTTATTTTTTGAAAATGGATTTGACGATCCAAAAGAGAGTCATAACCCTGTCGTAATTAGAAAAAATACTTTAGGAAGAAATGCTACCTCATCTGAAGCCTCAACTACATGCTGCGATCAGATTCAAATTGTGTATGAGGATTTTAATCAAAATCATTTATTCCAACCTTTTAAAAGATATAGAATCACATACTATGCAAAACCTAATGACTCTGGAAGCTTTGCAGTTTGGAAACGTGTTGAGAGTTATATTAAAGAAAGATCACGGCCTACCAAACTTGACGATTGTACATTTGGTGTCAATTTGAATACTGAAAGCACGGACTCTCAAGATATTGATGTAACAACTTTATTGAGGGGGAAATGGAGAGACACACCTTTTGTAAGCCCGATATCAGGCGTAAGACTTTGTTCAATATGCACTCCTGGAGTTATGATTAGAGATCATGTTGAAGATATGGAATTTATTCCTTTCGATGCAAGTGGGAGGATAATCCAAGAGGGTGGGAGGTACCCAGCACCAGAAGCAAGTAATAATTTAAGAGAAAGATTATTTGATATTCGAGGTGTTGATGTAAAACTTACCTTTAGATCAAAAGAAGATTTTTTTCGATCAGCTAAAACAAGAAAAGTAATTGGATTATCTGATCGAAATTTAGAAAAAACAGATAAGTATTTAAGAGATTCTGTAATTGTTTCTGTTCATACAAGAAATATTGGAGGCCAATCGTTTCAATGATAAAAAATAAACAAAAAGGATTTGCTTTAGTTTTATCTCTAGTTTTATTATTAGCAATGTCCTTAATGGGTGGTGCATTAATTGTTGTTGCATCTTCAGATCATCAAGGCAACAATAGTAGTGATGAGTATCAACAGACTTTTTTTGTTGCAGAAACTGCTTTAATGCAAGCTGAAAAAAGTTTAATTGATAAAATGATGGGTCCGCTAGATGCATCGGGAGAAAGAAATCGATCTGGTAGATTTATTCCAGTAAATGCAAGCATAGATGAAGATGGTCCAACTCAAACACCATGTTATAGAAGTTTCAGAAATTTAAGTAGAGCTGATAATTTTAGGGTGGTAGAGCAAATTCAAAATCAAAGTTTTTTTGATTTAATTGCTCCTATTTTCACTGATGCAAGTTTTCCTTTGGTTTCAGCAAGTGATACTCCAGGTGCAGTGCAAGACGAAGAACAAAAACTGAGAAAATATCATTATGAGTTCTTCTCAGTCAATTCAGGCACATCCCTTTACAAAGGGGCTGGTGGAAGTTTAAAAAAGACATCAGAGACGACTCAGAGACAAGGAACAGCCTATAGAATTTATGGATGTGGCATGATGGGGAATGTGAACAATCCTGAAATTTTAATTCCTTTAGAAAAAATTGTAGTTCTCTCGCATTAATTTTAATTAGAATGCTTAAAATGAGCATCAATGAGTATTGAAATAATAGTTCAATCTTTCTATAATTTTGTCGTGAGAAAAACTTTTTTTAAAATTTTAATTTTTCTATTTTTTTCAAGTAATTCTTTTGCATGCCCTTTACTTCAAGTTCCAATAGGATCACCAGTTAGCTCAGCTGCTGAAACGTTTGAGTTTTTAGACACGTATAATGAAGATGTATATGGAGCAGATGATATTCCAAGATATCAAAAATTCGCGATCGATTATTGTGAAGGATCATCTTTAGAAAATGCTGACCTAGAAGTTACAGTCTATCAATCCAGAATTTCCAGCATAAGTTTAATATCAACCGATCCCAATTTTAAGAATGAAATTTATGAGTTCACTAAAAACTACATTCAAGATCCAGGCGAGGAGGTTAAAAAGGATGATTGGCTAGGATATAAAAATTTAAGTGTTGGCAACTTGATAATTTTTTATAGTAAAATCAAAATAATGAAGGAAATTGTTGAGGTATTAGAAATTACAAATACTGAGATGGTTGATTATATGTCGGGTGAAGAAGTCATTGATGTATTGGGATAAACTATGATTAGAACTTTAAAATTTTTGTTATTTCTTTTTTTGTTGACTACAACAAGTAACGTAAATTCCAAACCAGTACCACCAGGAGCAGGCGATGGTGATGTCGCGGCTAATATTTTATTTTTAGTTGATAGTTCTGCAAGTATGGGAAGATGGATAGGTGGGGATGGTCTTGGAGCCTCTTGGGGTGTTGCCTACGACTCTCAAGATAGAATATTAATTGGCCAAAATGCCAGAAGATCAATGGGATCAGTAATAAGATACACTGCTGCTGGTGCAAGGGATAGAGCTTTTAGACCTATAAGAGTAATCCCTGCAGCTGGGTGCACTGAAACAGTAGATGCTACTCGAGGTATTGCAAGGCAACGTCTTAGAAGAGCGGGAAGAATTAAATTTGTTGAAGATGTCACTACACCTATGCAAACAACTGCTCAAAATATGATTTTTATTAATAGTAGAGAAAGAAGAACTGGAAATTTTGTTTTTGGTTTCTCTGAAGATGGCAGGACATGTTTACTTGCAATTGCAGTTAGTAGAGGTGGTATCGGCGACATAGATGTTAAAACTATAGATGGAACTAATTATTTATTTATGGCTGGTGCGATGGGAAGAAGAGGAGGTATCTTTAAATCATGTAATCTCAATACCATGCAATGTCGTGAGCAACAATTCTTAAATAGAAATCATATTTCTGCAAGGTTTGGAGGATTTAGTGTTAATAATGATGCATCAATGATTTATTTTTCTCATCATGGAGAGAGTGGTGACTTAGTTGGATATTCTCTCACAAGTGTTGGCGGTGCTTTTGAATTGGGAAATGAAACAAGAAGGTGCAGCGCTGTTAATGGACCAACTCTAACAAGTCAAATGGCATTTGCTACAGGTGTAGAAGTATCACCAAATGATAGTGATATTGTTTACACAACTTCACATATTAATCACGCAATACAAAAAATAGAGTGGACAGGTAACACTTGTGCGGTTGTAACAAGTATTGGAAATGGTACTGCAAGTGTTGCGACTAATGTAGGAACCGCGGGCACATTAGTTGCAGATAATGTATATTTCAGAAGTCCATGGGGTCTTCACATTAAAAATGATCACAACACTGGTCAAACAAGAATTTTAACATCAACTAACGGAGGTTACGTAGATGAATTCAATGAAGGTCTTGTAACTTCAGCAAATAGGAACACTGCTTGGCTTCAACAAATGGGCGGTCCGAGAATAAGAAGATGGGATGGAGTTAAACAGGCACTTAATGCAATCGTAAATGATACAACTTTGACAACAGGAGCTTACTTTGGTTTTGGTCATTGGAATGCAGGTGAGCAACCAGGAAGACGAGCTCCAAGAGGAGGACAATTTTGTCATAGAAATGATGGATGTCAATATTATGGAGGTTGGGGAGGAGTATCAACAACTTTTGGAACTGAAACAACTGAGGTTGTTACTGGGCAAGATGCTGAGGGGAATGATATAGTAACTAATGTACAAACTCAAATTCAAACAGATACAGGCAATGCCGCATCAGCTAACCAACATCCAAATGGTACTAGCACAATATGTTATTCAGATGCTTGTATAAATGTTGCAGTTAGTCCTCGAGGTGCGAGTCAAATTATGGATGTCTTTAACCCGTTAGGAATGGCATGGGGGACAGATGCAAATGCATTTTCACAAATGGCTGAGGACTATTTCAATGATTCTAATGCTGGTGCCCAACTTTTAGATCCCGACTCTGATTGTCAGTTGAATTATGTGATTGTCATTGGTGATGGTGCAATGAATCATACAGGAGTGCTAGGTGCTCGTGGTCAGACAGCTGCTAGAATGGCAAGATTAAGAGAAAAAGGAGTAAAATCTATTTATGTTGCATATGGTGGAGGAATTACCGGGGTAAATTTAAATAGATTTCATGAGCTAGCAAGAATAGGTTCTAGTACTGCAACTACCACTGCTGAATGTACTGCAGATGAAGAATGTGAAAGAGCAATTGTAGCCTTAACACCAGAAGATTTAAAAACAGAGCTTACAGCAAGAATAAGACAAATTATTGCAGATAAACTTGCATTTACTGCTCCTTCAATAACAGCAACTATTCAAGAGGGAGGATCATTATACCAGGCTCAATTCGCTTATGAGCAGTATGGTGAATGGCGTGGAACCTTATTAAGAAAAAAATTAAAGCCAGATGGAACAGTAGAACACAACACTGACCCAGGTAATGAACATGGAAACTGGAGTGCTGCTACTATGATCAAAAGAAATTCAACGTCATCAAGTGAGGTTGATACAAGAAATATTTGGTCTGCAATGCCAGGTTCTCCTTATTTAGGAAATTGGGACAATTTCAATATCAATGCCTCTGATGCTATTAGAGATTTGTTTGATAGGTTAGGTTACACAGTTGCAGATTATCATAATGCTTCATCTGATTGTCCAGCTGTAGGAAGTGACACTGTTTTGGGTGATGAAGTAATTGGCTTAATTAATTTTATGAAAGGTAATGATTATTTTGATTATGATGCTGATTGTGATGTTACTGAAGTGAGAGACCATGTTATGGGAGATATTTACCATTCTCAATTAGTTGAAGTTGGAGCGCCTGATGCAAATGTTTCTTTTAATAGTCCAAATGAAGAGGCCTTTTTCAGAGCTACCCATGGTTATCAAAATTTTATGAATAATTATGCTACCAGACGAAACATAATTTATGCAGGATCTAATAGTGGAATTTTACATGCGATAAACGCTCAAACAGGAGAAGAGGAATGGGCTTTCATACCACCTTTTATTGGTTCATTGATCCCTCAAATTGTAAATCCTGGACTTGATGGGGATGTAGACGGAGGCGGTGGTACCAATCCTATTTTTGGTGTTGATGGATCTCCTGTAGTTCATGATGTGTTTATCAGAGGCTATAATCAAAATGGTGAAGTGGAAGGAGCAAAAAGTTGGCGTACTTTATTATTTGTTCCTTATGGAAGAGGTGGCGCAGGTTTTTCAGCACTTGATATAACTGCCCCAATACCAGTTGGTGGAAAAGGTCCTATACACATGTTCTCTGTTTATAATGATAGAATTAATTCAAGGGTATTAGTAGCTGACGTTGACGGAAATATAACGAATTATGATTATAACAAATCCTCAACAAATTTAATTGACTCTAGTGAAGGAGAAATGGCAACTGATAATTATAATGAAGCGAGAGAAAAAGATGATGAAGAAAATGCCAAAACAGATCCACCAGGTGAGTCTACTGAAGAACAAGATAAAATAGCTCGATGTGTTTCATCGACAACTTTTAAAGATGACGGTTCTAATTCATGCTACACAGGTAACACTTACCATTTTCCAAATCTTCAATTAGATTACGATGTAGGCACTGAAATACCAAATGGAATTTTAAGTGCAACGGAACTTGTGAATAATGTATCTGTTCCGATTAAAATAACTTCAGCTCAAATGACAGATGATGGCTCTGGAGGAGCGGTTTTAAAAGTGCAATTTGAAAATAGTAAAGTAATTAATGCTAGTCAGTCAACAATAACTACTACAACAACAGTCACTAACGATGATGGAACTACAAGTGAAGTAACAACAGAAACACTTCAGTCTCCCTCAAATTTAGTAAATGTAACAGCTTGTCTTGGTGCATCGGGTGTTGATCCGGACTATGATTATTCAAGATTAGGCGAGACTTGGTCTACACCTAGAATAATTAGAATGCCAATAGCTTCGGATAGCAGTTACAAAACAGATAGATATGTTGCAATATTGGGAGGTGGTAATGCAAAGAATGATCGATGTGGTGGTTCAGCTCTTTTCTTAGTTGATCTTGAGGGCCATGTTGATGATAAACCTGGGCGAATATTTGCATCAGAAAAAAATGGTGGACCAATAACTATTGTAGATACTTCACCCCAAGGTGTAGCTTTTGGTTCAGAGGTAGTTTCAACTCCTAATGGTAGTGATATACCAAATGCGATCACAGGAACTCCAGTTGTCATAACTCCTGATACAGCTCCAAACATTCCTTGGAGAGGAGCACTTGTTTATATTAATGACTTAGAGGGTAAAATCACAAAAATAAATTTATCAAATAACACAAAAGGATACAATGAGATTGGTCAATTAGAGTCTGGAGTTACTAAACTTTATGATCAAACAACTTTGTTCAGATTAAACGCATCAGAAGCAAATGCAAGATATTCATATTTTGGAATGGATGCAGGTCTTGGTTTAGATGATGGTGGTTTCTGGCTATTTGGCTCTACTGGAAACTTTACAGACCTTGGAGGTAGAGAAGTTGGAATGGATAACATTTTATATGGTGTTCAAGACAAACATTATCCTTTCTGGAAACACTTAAATGGTGTTACAGTACCAGCAGCTGTGGTTGATTCTAGTGCGGATCCATTAGAAGTTAATCCAGAATTTCTTAAAGCAGCTCACAAAGGTGCAAATGATGCTGATATTCATGTTGCTAACGCATTGACATGTGAAAATGTAACAGGAAATGGTGAAAATGAAAATTGTCCAATATCTTCTTCTGCAGATGCATGGGTAGTACACCTTGAAAAACAAAAAGGTGCCGGGACTTCAACTACTTATTCTTCACCAAGAACTTATAGGAAGGCATCAGCCTCACCGACTTTGTTCAAAGGAAAAGTTTATTTTCCAATTTATCAACCACCAGTAGGTGTTAATAGATGTAACCAAGGTCATGCCTTTATCTGTGCAACTGATGATGAGTGTGGAACAAATAACTCTGAGCAACTTGGACTAGCGGTACCAGAGGGTGTAGATGCTAGCAATCCAACAGTCAATGCATGCGCTTATGTAAGAGAAGGTGTTTTATCAGAACTTGTTATTTTCTCAGACAAACTATTTGCAAACGTTGCAGGACCTTCAGATGATGAAAGTACTCTATTCTCGATTTTATCCATACCAGGGGATGTTATATCAAATAGAGGTGGATGGAGAGACAGTAGTTTCTAAAAATTATTTTATTTAATTAAATTTTTTAATTTATTTTTTAACTTATCTTTAACTTTATTTTCTAATTGTTCTGTATCAAAGTTTTCTATATTTTCTAATAAATCATCGATTGAAACTCTATCTTTTACTTTATCAACAGTATCATTGAAAACTTTTTTTAATATATCTTTGTAATTTTTACTTTCACTTGTATTTCCAACATTTTTAAAATTTTTGTCATTTAATGCAAAAGTTTTTTCTATATCTAAATTAGGGGATACCATAGATAGAGAAATATTTTTTGCGTCCAAATTTTTTATATTAAAATATTTGTTTGATTTAGATTGAGATGTATTATTTTCAAGATCTTTTTCTAATGATCTTACATTATCTGAAATTAT
>CACKMG010000014.1:0-12500 GCA_902601235.1 uncultured Pelagibacteraceae bacterium | reverse complement strand
CCGGCCGAACCGAAAACTTTAATCTCTTAAAGTCGCGACGAACATGTCAAGTGTTGGTAAGGTTCTGCGCGTATCTTCGAATTAAACCACATGCTCCACTACTTGTGCGGGTCCCCGTCAATTCATTTGAGTTTTAACCTTGCGGTCGTACTCCCCAGGCGGTGTGTTTATCGCTTTCGCTGCGACACTGAAAATAAATTTCCAACGTCTAACACACATCGTTTACGGCATGGACTACGAGGGTATCTAATCCTCTTCGCTACCCATGCTTTCGTTCCTCAGTGTCAGTAATGATCCAGAAAGCTGCCTTCGCAATTGGTATTCTTTCTAATATCTACGAATTTCACCTCTACACTAGAAATTCTGCTTTCCTCTATCAAACTCTAGCTGAAAAGTTTTGATGGCAGTTCCAGAGTTAAGCTCTGGGATTTCACCACCAACTATTTCAACCACCTACGAACTCTTTAAGCCCAGTAATTCCGAACTACGCTAGGTCCCTTCGTATTACCGCGGCTGCTGGCACGAAGTTAGCCGGACCTTCTTATTCGGGTACAGTCATTTTCTTCCCCGACGAAAGAGCTTTACAACCCAAGGGCCTTCTTCACTCACGCGGCATCGCTGCATCAGAGTTTCCTCCATTGTGCAAGATTCCCCACTGCTGCCTCCCGTAGGAGTTTGGGCCGTGTCTCAGTCCCAATGTGGCTGATCATCCTCTCAAATCAGCTATTGATCACAGTCTTGGTAGGCCATTACCCTACCAACAAACTAATCAAGTGCAGGCTCATCCATTGGTGCATAAAGCTTTCTCCGTAAAGACTTATCCAGTATTAGCACAAGTTTCCTCGTGTTATTCCAGGCCAAAGGGTAGATACCTACATGTTACTCACCCGTCTGCCACTAAGTATTGCTACTTCGTTCGACTTGCATGTGTTAGGCGTGCCGCCAGCGTACGTTCTGAGCCATGATCAAACTCTCAAGTTTAAAAACGGCGCACACTAGCTTCTATATAAATTCTAAGAATAAAATTTATATAATATTGAAGTGTGTACGACAAATTTTGGTAACCTTAACCGTCCACACTTCTCTTCTTAAAATATTTACTTTTTAAATAGCTAATCAAGCCAAAAAGGCTCAATAATCCCCACAAATTTTGCTTTAACAATAATTTCCTGAGAGTTCGATGCTTATAGGCTAAAATGATAGGAAATCAAGTATATATAGCTAAAAAAAAGCCCTATTTTTATGGGTTTTTTTTGATTTTTTCCACCAGCTGTTCTAATAATAAAAATATTTAATTTTTAGTCATGTTAAACATTTTAAAGATAAAAGTAAAAAAGAACGCTGAAATTTTTGCTTTATTTTTACTAATTTTTTTAACAGTTGTAGCTACATCTTACTACAATAATAGTAAAAAAAAAATATATGAAAATTATAGAACAATTATAAATAATGTCTTCTTAAAAAAAACCTTAGATCATGTATTTAATAATTTAGAACCAAAGTTTAAAAAAGTAATTCACAAAGTTTCTCCAGGTGAAACTTTTGATCAAATACTTAGAAATTATCAAATAAATGATAAAGAAATTTCTGAAATAAAAAAAAAAATTTCAAAGAAAATTAACTTAAACAAATTAAAATCAACTCATAAAATTCAATTTGTAATTGATCAATCCAATTCATTAATAAAAGAATTTACTTTTCAAATTTCAAATACTGAAAAGATTTATTTATCAAAAAATATTGGAACTGAGGAATTTAACCAAAAAACTCTTGTCACTAAGTTAAAAAAAAAAATTACCTATAAAGAAAATACTATAATGAATAGCCTTTACAAATCTGCAACAGATAAAGATGTTCCTGCAAATTTAATAATTGAATTTGCAAGAATTTATGGTTTTCAAGTTGATTTTCAAAGAGATATTAGAAAAAAAGATAGTTTTCAAATTATGTATGAGGTCTTTGAAAATGATAATAAAAAAGTAATTGAAACTGGGAATATTCTTTATGCAAACTTAAAGCTCAGTGGTCAAGATAATTCACTTTACTACTTTGATTATAAGGGAAGTGAAGGCCACTACGATAAAAATGGTAAAAGTGTTAAAAAAGCTTTAATGAAAACTCCAATTAATGGTGCAAGGCTTTCTTCTCCCTTTGGTATGAGAAAACATCCAATTGATGGTTTTAATAAAATGCATAGAGGAACTGATTTTGCGGCCCCAATGGGAACACCTATTATGGCGTCGGGTGATGGTGTTGTTAAAAAAGCAGGATGGTGTGGAGGTGGAGGGAATTGTGTAGTAATTAAACATAATTCAACATATCAAACTGTCTATGCACATATGTCAAAATTTGCAAAAGGAATTGGCTCAGGTGTAAGAGTAAAACAAGGACAGACTATTGGCTACGTTGGATCAACTGGAAAATCTACAGGTCCACACTTGCACTATGAAGTAATAGTAAATGGTAAAAGAATAAATTCTCAAAAATTAAAGTTACCATCAGGTAAAGTTTTAAAAAATAAACAAAGAGAAATTTTTGAAACAAAAAAAATTAAATTAGATGTTCTAAAATCTGAAAAAATTATTGGATTAAATTAATTTACTTCAGTCTGAAGCTTTTCAGTGTTTTCCTTTTCTTTTTCAGAAAAATTATCAGCTTTTTTATTATTTTCTAAAGAAGTTTCTGATGTAATCGGATTGTTATTTGAATATTTTGATTTTTTAAAGTTTTCTTGCTCATTTAAAATTCTTGTAAAATGATCCGCATGCTGAAAATAGTTTTCAGAAAGAATTTTGTCTCCACTAGATAATGCTTCTCTTGCTAGATTGCTGTACTTTTCAATTAATTTTGGAGCGTTATGATTGTTTCTTCCAGGAGATTTTCTTTGAAAATTATCATTGTTTGAAAAGTTAGATCCAAATTTAGATCTATCACCATTAGTTTTGAAACTTCTATCGTTTCTTCTAAAATTATTTCTTCTATTATTGTTTCTAAATGTTACCATAATTGAATATTATCATTTTTTAGTACTTACTATACACCTGTCGTTTTTTGCTAAATCTTGAAAAACTTTGTTAATATAAAATCCATTATTTATTAATAATTCTTTAACTTTATTTTTTTGGTCAAAACCAATCTCTAAAATAAATTTACCATTTTTCTTTATCAGTTCAGAAGTTTTTTTTACTACTTTTCTGATTTCTGATATACCATCTAGTCCACCGTTAAGAGCCAATTTTGGCTCAAAATTAATCACATCTTTATCTAAATATTTTATATCAAACTTATTTATATAAGGAGGATTAGATATAATTAAATCATATTTGCCATATTTGAAATTGTCAATACAAGAATTAAACAACTTCAGTCTATTTATTATACTTAGATTGTAAGCATTAGTTTTGCTTATATTTATACACTTTTGACTAATATCTATACCAACACCATAAAAATTTTTTTTTTCTTTCAGTATTGATAACAGTATACATCCTGAACCAATCCCAATATCTAAAACTCTCAATTTAGATTTATTTCTTGTTATTTTTAATACTTGCTCGACTAATATTTCTGTGTCAGGTCTTGGTATCAAAATATCTTTTTCAACTCTGAACTCATACTTCCAAAAGTTTTTTTTATAAGTCAGATAAGCTATTGGTTTTCCTTTAGACCTCTCAAAAATTAAATTATAAAAATAATTCAATTTTTTTTCATCCAATTTTTTTTTTGGATTTAAAATAACAAACTTTCTATCCTTATTAACAACTTGAGACATTAAAATTTCACTATCCAATTGAGAATTCTTAATCAAATTCTTTTCTAAAATATATTTACCTCTCTTGATTGCTTCATTGATGTTCATATTATTTTAAATAATTTAAGCTTTCCTCTTGAGCCTGTAATGTCAAAGACTCAATCATTTCATCAAAAGCTTCACCTTCGAGAAATTCCTCTAATTTGTGAAGTGTCAAATTTATTCTATGATCAGTTACTCTTCCTTGAGGAAAATTATATGTTCTAATTCTCTCTGATCTATCACCACTACCAATTTTACTTTTTCTGTCTTTTGATCTTTCTTGATCAATTCTTGATCTCTCTAATTCGTACAATCTTGCTCTTAATATTTTCATACCTTTAGCTTTATTCTTATGTTGTGATTTTTCATCTTGTTGTGATACAGATATTCCAGAAGGAATATGAGTTATTCTTACAGCACTATCAGTAGTATTTACAGACTGTCCTCCTGGTCCACCAGCTCTAAAAACATCAATTCTTAAATCAGAGTCATTTATTTTGAGATCTATCTCTTCTGCTTCTGGCAATACTGCAACCGTTGCTGCAGAAGTATGTACTCTTCCTTGCGTTTCAGTATCGGGAACTCTCTGAACACGATGTACTCCACTTTCATATTTTAATGTTGAATAAATATTTGTACCTTTTATAGAAGCAATAACTTCCTTTAATCCTCCAGCCTCACTTTTTGAAATAGAAATTAATTCTAAAGACCACTTCTTTTTATGACTTACTTTTTCATACATCTTAAAAAGATCTGCTGCAAACAAACTTGCCTCAAGTCCCCCTGTTCCAGCTCTTATTTCTATAATTGCATCTTTTTTGTCAGCTTCATCTTTTGGCAGTAAAAATAATTTCAATTTTTTCTCACTTTTTTTATAGTATAATTTTAAATCATTTAATTCTTTTTCCGCCATTTTTATTAATTCATCATCACTATTTTGATCATTCAAAATTTTTTCTAACTCAAGCTTATCATTTTCAAATGAAATATAAATTTTTGCATCATTCATTACTTCATTCAAATTTGAATATTCTTTTGATTTTTCTGCAAAAAGTTTTTTATCAATCTTTCCAGATGATAAATCTTTTTCCAAAATAGAATGCTTATTAATTAAATCCTCAATTGTCTTAAGCGGTATCATGTCAATTATTTTCTAACTCAGAAGCTTTTTTTTCAACTTCACTTACAACTTTTTCGATCATCTCTTTGGTTAAAACTTTTTCCGACTGAACCCCTGAGATATAAAGCATATTATTTCCTTTTTTTCCTCCTGTGATCCCAATATCAGTCATTGCTGCTTCTCCTGGGCCATTAACTACGCACCCTATAACGGATAAAGTTATTGGAGCTTTAATATGAGAAAGCTTTTCCTCAAGAATTTTAACAGTCTCTATAACTTCAAATCCTTGCCTAGCGCATGATGGGCATGATATGATTCTTACACCTTTTTCCCTTAAATTGAGTGATTTCAATATTTCATTACCAATTTTTACTTCCTTCACTGGATTATCTGATAAAGAAATTCTGATTGTATCCCCTATTCCTTCAAGAAGCAAAGTACCCAATCCAATTGAAGATCTAATGCTCCCTGGAATAAAACTTCCTGCTTCAGTAATTCCTAAATGAAGTGGATAATCTGTGGCCTTTGATAATTGACGGTAAGCTTCAATAGATAAAAAAATATCAGAAGATTTAACGCTTATTTTTAAGTTATCAAAATTCTGATCTTCTAAAATTTTTATATTTCTCAAAGCACTTTCGACTAATGCCTCTGGACACGGTTCCTTAAATCTATCTAAGATATCTTTTTCTAAAGAACCAGCATTGACACCTACCCTTATTGAACAGTTATTATCCTTTGCTGCCTTTATGACTTCTTTAATTTTGTTTTCATCTCCAATATTTCCTGGATTAATTCTCAAACAATTTGCACCATTCTCAGCAGCTTCTATTGCTCTTTTATAATGAAAATGAATATCTGCTACTATTGGTATATCAACGTGCTTAATAATTTCTTTTAATGCTTTAGATGAGTCTTCATCTGGACAAGAAACTCTAACTATATCGGCTCCCTCACTATGAATTTCATTTATTTGTTTGATTGTAGCTTTTACGTCAGTTGTCAAAGTATTGGTCATCGACTGAACAGATATAGGATTATTTCCTCCTACTTTTACTTTTCCTACATTAATTTCTTTAGTTTTTCTTCGTTTGATATCTCTAAATGGTCTTATACTCATTTTTTTCTATTTAAGTGAAATTCTTTATGTAAAGCAAATAATGCTTTTTTGGTATCTTTGCTATCTATTAAAACAGAAATTTTAATTTCAGAGGTTGAAATTACTTGAATGTTTATATTTTTACTTGCAAGTGATTGAAACATTCTAAAAGTTACACCTGGTGTAGTAATCATTCCAACACCAATTATTGAAATTTTAGAAACATCTTTTTTTAATAATAATTTTCTAAATTTTATATTATTATTAGCTTTAATTATTTTTTTTGTTTTATTTAAATCTTCAGTCTTTATAGTAAATGTTAAGTCTGTTTCTTTACCATTTGCAGAAACATTCTGGACAACCATATCAACATTTATCAAATTTTGAGAAAGTGGTTTAAAAATTGATGCTGCAACACCTGGTTTATCTTTAACACCAATTAAAGAAACCTTTGAGTCATTTTGAGTAGATGTGATACCAGTAACAATTTTATTATTAACAATATTAGATCTTTTAGTAATCAATGTTCCAGTTTTTTTTTTAAAAGATGATTTTACCTCAATATCTATTCTGTTTAGTCTGGCATCTTGAATAGAAACTGGTTGCATAACTTTAGCACCAAGAGAAGCCATTTCTAACATTTCCTCATATGAAATTATCTTAATTTTTTTTGCCTTTTTCAATTTATTTGGATCTGTGGTATAAACACCTTCAACATCTGTATAAATTATACATCTTACGGCTTTAAAAAATTTTGCAATCATAATTGCACTTGCATCTGACCCTCCTCTTCCAATAGTAGTGATCCTATTTATATCATTAACTCCTTGAAAACCTGTAATAATAGGAATGCCGCCTATTTTAAGATATTTGATTATCTTATTTTTACTAATTTGATTAATTCTTGAATTTTTATGCATTCCCTTAGTAAAAATAGGAATCTGCCATGCGAGCCACGACCTCGATTTGTAACCATTGTGTATCAATCTTCCGGCTATTAAAGAGCAGGCCACCTGCTCTCCAGAAGAAACAAGCACGTCATGTTCTGAGTCAGAAAAATTTTTGCTAATTTCTAAAGATTTTTTTATCAACTCATTTGTCACACCGCTCATAGCTGAGGAAACAACAATTACTTTATATTTTTTCTTTTTGTAATCTATAATTATTTCAGCAACTCTCTTGATCTTCTTAATTGTGCCTACTGAAGTACCACCGAATTTTAATACTACAATTTTCATGATAAATTATCTCTTAAAATTAAAAAATATTGAATAAATACATGTTGAATATAAAGTCAACTTACAAATGAAAAATAACACAATTAATAAAAAAGAAATAGAAAAATTTTCTAAAATTGCGGAGGAATGGTGGGATCCTGAAGGTAAATTTAAACCATTACATAAGTTTAATCCGATAAGGATTTCTTACATAAAAGAGAATATTATTAATTCTTTCAAGCTAAATAATAAAGACAAACCTTTAAACAATGTTGAAATTTTAGATATTGGTTGTGGAGGTGGACTATTGTCAGAACCAATGTGTAGACTTGGGGCCAAAGTCTCAGGTATTGATGCCTCAAAAAAAAATATAAGTATTGCTAAATTACATGCAAAAAAAAGTAATTTAGATATTAATTATATATGTACTTCTCCTGAAAATTTTAAAACTAAAAGTCAATTTGATGTAATACTTAATATGGAGATTGTTGAACATGTTGAAGATGTAGATTTTTTTTTAAAATCATGCTCAAAACTTTTAAAAAAAAATGGTATTATGTTTGTTGCAACAATAAATAAAACTTTAAAATCATATTTATTTGCGATAATAGGAGCTGAATATATTCTAAGATGGTTGCCTATAGGAACTCATGAATGGGAAAAGTTTATAACTCCAGATGAGTTAATAAAAATCCAAAAAAAAAATAATTTAAAGTTAGATGCACTTTCAGGAATGAAATTTAATATAATTAAAGATGAATGGAAAATTAGTAATGATCAGTCAATTAACTATATTGGTAAATTTATAAAAGGCTAATTATTCTTATTTTCTACCCAGGGTATTACTTCTGTTTCAATACCTTCCTCTTTAAGTTCTTTAATTTCATCATTTGAGGCTGTGCCGTAAATACCTTTCTCTTTTCTTTTTTTATCATAATGAATAGACCTTGCTTCATAAACAAAGTTATCACCGACATAATCAAAATTATCTTTTATAAAATTTTGATATTCTTTAAGCTTCTTATTGATTTGATTAAATCTTATTTTTTTTAAATTTATCTTCTCTTCTTTATTTATTATTTTCGGTGCCATTATAGTTTTTTCTATTTTTTTTGAATCACAATGATGGCAATTTAAAAAATTTTTTCTCTTAAGTTTTTCATATTCATGTGAAGATGAAAACCAACTATCAAAAGATATGTTACAGTCTTTACAAATTAATTTATACTTAATCATGAACTTTTATTTAATTATAATTTATTAAAATTCAATGTAATTAACTTCTATAATCTGCATTAATTTCAATATAATTTTTTGTTAAATCCATTGTATATGCTGTAAAAGTTTTTGAACCACTAGAAATATCAATAGAAATATAAATATTATTTTTTTTCATATAATCTGAAATTTGATCCTCTTTGTAATTTTCATCCAATTTACCATTTTTAATAATCGAAAAATCTCCAAACCTAATCGAAATTTTTTCAAAGTTGATTGTAACTCCTGCTTTTCCTATAGCCATAATAATACGTCCCCAATTTGGATCTTCTCCTGCAATAGCAGTTTTTACTAAAGGAGAGTTTGCGATTGAAAATGCAATTTTTTTTGCATCAATTTCAGTTTTACAATTTTTTACATCAATACTTATAAATTTTGAAGCACCCTCACCATCAGCTACTACTCTTTTAGCTAAATTCAACAAAACTTTGTTTAATGCAAAATCAAATTCATTTAATTTTTCATCATTTACATTTTTGATTTTTGGATGTTTTATTTTTGCAGTCGAAAAAATTGAAACCATATCATTAGTGCTTGTGTCGCTATCACAGGTAATTGCATTAAAAGTTGTTACTATATTTTTTTTTAGAAGTTTTTTTAATATATTGTTAGGAACATCAGCATCAGTAAAAACATAACCTAATGTGGTAGCCATGTTTGGTTGTATCATTCCAGATCCTTTAGATATACCAAATATCTTAATTTTACTATTACCAATGTGACATTCTTCCATGGCCATTTTTGGTTGCGTATCAGTAGTCATAATACCTAGCGCTGCCTTCATCCAGATGAGCTTATTTTGTGTATATTTAATCTTGTCAATTAAGTCGGGAATTTTATTTCTTATTTTTTCCTCTGGAAAAATTTCACCAATAGTTCCTGTACATCCAAAAATTATTTCTTTAGATCTAATCTTTCTTGGCTGATCTTCATCTATTTTTTGTTTTTCAGATAATTTCAAAGAAATTTCCTCTGCTATTTTTTGTAGGCTTCGATAACCCTGTTTCCCAGTAAAACAATTAGCATTTCTAGTATTCACTATTAAGCCAAACACTTTCTTTATTTTCTGATTTAAATTCCATTTGATATTTTCAGAAACTATTTTTGATTGAGTATAAACAGATGCATAATTAGCTCCTTCTCGAAAATAAAACATTACCAAATCATCTCTAGGATCATCGTATAAATTAGCACTTACTGTTGAAATTGAAACACCGTCAATGTGATCTAAGTCTTGAAACTCCTTCATTATCTTATTTTTTGATTTAGATGATAGAAAATTTGTTAAATTTATACCCATAGTATTTAAAATATTTATTTTATAATTATATTAAAGGTTATAATTAATTAATAGATCAAAAAATAATGCTAAATCCTATAAACTTTATCTCAAAATTCATTAAATCTAGTAATCAAAGGGAATTGGATAGAATTGGAAAAATTGTAAAAGAAATAAATTCATTTGAAGAAAAAATAAGAAATTTAAATGATAAAGATTTTCCTGAGAAAACCTTAGAATTTAAAAATAAAATCAAAAATGGAGTTACACTCGATAAATTGTTGCCTGAGGCCTTTGCCTTAGTAAGAGAAGCATCAAAACGAACAAGAAATGAACGTCATTTTGATGTACAATTGATTGGTGGAGTAACACTCCATGAATCAAAAATAGCTGAGATGAGAACTGGTGAGGGCAAAACATTAACTATCACTCTTGCGGCTTATCTGAATGCACTTCATAGCAAAGGTGTACACATTGTTACTGTAAATGATTATTTAGCAAAAAGAGACTCTCAAGAAATGGGTCTGATATATAATTTTTTAGGTTTAAGCTCTGGGTATATCAATAATGATCAGAACGACTTTGATAGAAAAAAAAATTATAATTGCGATATAACATACGCAACTAATAGTGAGCTTGGATTTGACTATCTAAGAGATAACATGAAATACTCCTTAAATGAGAAAGTGCAAAGAGGACATTTTTTTTCAATAGTAGATGAGATCGACTCTTGTTTAATTGATGAAGCCAGAACACCTTTGGTGATATCAGGAGCTGCAGAGGATAAAAATGATGAATATATTGTAATTGATAGACTCGTTAAAAGTCTTAACAATTACGACTATGAGATTGATGAAAAAGACAAAAATGTCTTACTAACAAATGAAGGAATAAATAATGTTGAGAAAATCTTAAATCAAGCAGGAATTTTAAAAAATGAAAATTTTTATGACCCAGCAAATCTAAATTTAGTTCATCATGTAAATCAGGCTTTACGAGCAAACCACTTATTTAAAAAAGGTAAAGACTATATTGTACAAGAAAACAGTTTAAAAATAATTGATGAACTCACTGGTAGAATACTAGAGGGAAGAAGATTCGGAGATGGTTTACATCAAGCACTTGAAGCAAAAGAAAAAATTGAAATTCAAGCAGAAAATCAAACTTTAGCATCTATCACTTATCAAAATTATTTTAAGCTTTATAAAAAAATTTCCGGATGCACAGGGACAGCTTTAACTGAATCTGAGGAATTTTATGAAATTTATAACTTGCCTGTAATTGTAATACCTACAAATAAAAAAATGGTAAGAAAAGATTTTAACGACCAAATTTTTAGAACTGAAAAAGAAAAGAATGCTGCAATTGTAAAAAAAATAAATGATTGTCATAAGAATGGACAACCACTTTTAGTCTTTACATCGAGTATTAATAAATCTGAGATATATTCTGAGCTTCTAAAAAATGAAAAAATAGATCATGTTGTTTTGAATGCAAAAAATCATGAGAATGAAGCAGATATTATTGCCAACGCTGGCAAAAAAGGTTCTGTAATTATTACCACAAGTATTTCTGGTAGAGGAGTAGATATTCAGTTGGGTGGAAAAAAAGGATCTATACCTGAGGAAGAATTAAAAATAAACAAAGAGAAAATTAAATCTTTAGGAGGATTATTTGTTATTGGCACAGAAAGAATGGAGTCAAGAAGAGTTGATAATCAAGCCAGAGGAAGATCTGGACGTCAGGGAGATGAGGGAAGTTCAATTTTTTACGTAAGTCTAGAGGACGATTTAATGAGAATTTTTGGGTCTGAGTCTATGAATAATATTCTTGAAAAATTAGGTTTAAAAGACGGTGAAAGTATAGATCATCCATGGATAAATAAAGCATTAGAAAGAGCACAACAAAAAGTAGAAGCTAGAAACTTCGATATAAGAAAAACCTTAATAAAATTTGATAATGTTTTAAATGACCAAAGACATGTAATTTTTTCACAAAGAAATGAGGCCATGAACAGTGAAAAAATATTTCAATATTCAGAGGACTTTTTACAAGAAATATTGGAGGATTTAATTGAATTAAAAATAAAAAAACAATCTAACCCTCAAAATAAAGATTTTGAAAATAAATTGAAATCAATTCTTGGTAAAAATTTTGAAGAATCTGAATTCAAAATACTTATTTCTGAAAATGACAAAATATTTAAAGAAAAAATAATTAGTAAATTCAAGGAAACAAGAAAAGAAAGGATTAAACTTTTAGGTGAATCTCAAGCAAGCGAGATAGAAAAAAGAATCTTTCTTCAATCAATTGATTTAAATTGGAAATCTCATATTCAATATTTAGAACAGTTGAGACAAGTGATTGGGCTCAGATCCTATGGTCAAAGAGACCCTTTAATAGAGTACAAAAAAGAGGCTTTTGAGCTTTTTGAAAGTTTGTTGAATAAATTAAAATTAGATTACATTACAATTTTAATGAATTTAAGAGTAATTGAAAAAACAAAAGATGAAAACAACTTTAATTCAAATCTCAAAAATGAAAATCCGAAATGTCTTTTAATTTTGAATAAAGGTCAAAAAATATCAAGAAATGAAAGATGTGAAGCTACAGGAAAAAAATTTAAAAATTGTTGTGGAGCCCTATAAAAAAATTATTAAAGAAATTAAAATAGCTAAAGATAGTCCAATTAAAATAGTTAGATTTTTTTTAGA
>CACKMG010000013.1 GCA_902601235.1 uncultured Pelagibacteraceae bacterium | reverse complement strand
ATGCAATCACTTTAAAATTTTTTGGCAACTTTGAAACTTCATCCGCATGACTCATCCAAGCTTTAATAGATTTTTTTCTTTTAAAAAAATTCTTTGTTAAAGGACTATTTTTTTTTTTAGAAATATTTGCTAATCCAAATTCTCTATGTTTGGATTGCTTTACTTTTCCTCCATTAATTTTTGAAAGTATCTGATGACCAAAACAAATTCCAAGAATAGGAATTCCTCTCTGAATAATTTTTTTATCAAATGAATATCTTTTAATTTCATAAACATTCAATGGACCGCCTGATAAAATTATTCCTTTAATAGTATTATCAATATTTTTGTTATTAATTTTTTTATGACTTATTATTTCTGAAAAAACACCAAACTCTCTTATTCTCCTTGCGATTAATTGAGTAAATTGTGATCCAAAATCTATTATTAAGATTTTATTTAAAATTTGATCAAGACTCATTTTTTGGTTCTATATTTTCAAGAGTCTCTAAAATTTTTTTATTTTCATTACATAATTTTTTGCATACTTCAGTAAAAGTTTTCGATAAACCTTTAACTTTTGAATAGTTAGATTTTTCTAAACCTATTTCCATTAGCATCAAAATAGCCTCCTCATTGCCAGGTTCAATTAATAAAGTTGCATCTAAATTTTTTTCCTCTTTAATCTTATCTTCTTGATGATTATAGATTTTTGCTAAATAAAGGTATGAATTAGAGTCTTTTGGATTAAAAACAATGCTTCTTTCAAACATAAATTTCGCGTCATTGTATTTTTTATCCTTATAAAGTTCTAATCCTTTTTCATAAAAATTTTCACTACTATTCGCGAAGCTAAAAAAGTTTAGGGTTATATAAAAAGTAATTAAAAATTTAAATTTAGTATTCATTAATATTTACTATCTTCCTTTATTATATCTACATTATGAACCATACTTTCATAAAATCCAGCCTTAGTGATTTTAACAAATTGTGGATTTTTTCTCAGATATTTAATTTGTTTTGATCCTAAGTAGCCCATTGAAGATCTTAAACCACCAATTAATCTATAAATTATATCACCAACTTTACCTTTATATTTGGCTAGACCCTCGACCCCTTCTGGTACATATTTTGAAATATCTTTTTGTTTTGATTGAAAATATCGATCAGCTGAGCCTTTATTCATTGCGCCCACAGAACCCATTCCTCTAAAACTTTTAAATAATTTTCCATTTTTTTTAATTATTTTTCCAGGTGCTTCGTCTGTTCCTGCAAATAAAGAACCTATCATTACTGCATCAGCTCCTGCTGCAAAAGCTTTTGCTAAATCACCTGAATATTTTATACCACCATCTGAAATTATTTTAACGTTTTTATTTTTAATACCATTTCTTACATTTAGAACTGCACTTAATTGAGGAACTCCGATACCAGCCACCAATCTAGTTGTGCAAATTGAACCTGGTCCTATTCCAACTTTTATAATATCTACTCCTAATCTATGTAAAAATTTTGCTGCTTCTGCTGTTGCAATATTTCCTGCACACAAAGCTGTTCTTTTATTTTTTTTCTTTTTAATAAATTTTATTATCTCTGAAACTTTTTTTGTATGCCCGTGTGCGGTATCAACTACAATCATATCTATATTTTCTTTTAAAATTACCTCAGCTCTCTTAAATTCTTTAAGTCCAGCTCCAACTGCTGCTCCTACAAGTAATTTTTGGCTTTTAACTTTTCTGATTTCTTGTAGTTGCTTATCAATTTCTAAGTTTCGATGAATTACTCCAATACCCCCGGCTTTACTAATTGCAATTGCCATTTTACTTTCTGTAACGGTATCCATAGCAGAAGATAGTAGTGGTATTTTTAATTTTAGAAATTTGGTGAGAATTATACTAGTATCTACTTCTGAAGGTAAAACTTCTGAATACTTAGGAGCTAATGTAACATCATCAAAGGTGAGTGCTTCTTTTATAGGAACCATAGTCTTTTATATACGATTCTTTTTTATTTAAAAGGCTCTATCTGATTATTTTACAAATTATAAAACTTTCCTTAGAATCTTTTCGACTTGATTGAGGTTTGAAAACCTTAACTTCTTTGAAAATTTTTTTTCCAAGTGCGACAATTTCATTAAATGTACTTCCCATAAAAATTTTTGAAATAAAAAAACCATTTTGAGAAATAACATCTTTAGAAAAAATCATTGCTTCTTTACATAATTCACCAGTTTGAATTGCATCAAGATTCTTAATTCCTGTAGTATTTACAGCCATATCTGACATCACTACATCTAAATCTTTATTAAAATAATCTTTTATTTTTTTTTGAATACTAGGATCGGTAAAATCTCCCTTAATTTGAATTGTATCTTTAATTTCTTCCATGGATTTTAAATCTATAGAAATTACTTTTCCGTTTTTAACAACTTTTGAAGCATATTGTGACCAGCTTCCTGGAGCTGCTCCTATGTCTAAAACGAACATTCCACCTTTAAAAATTTTAAATTTTTTATCTATTTCTATTAGTTTATATGCTGATCTTGCTCTATAACCATCAACTTTTGATTGGCGAACAAAAATATCTCTACGTTGTTTATTTACCCAGTTTTTTGAAATTTTGTTTTTTTTCAATTAATTTTTATATCTTAAACTTTTTAAAATCTTTTTGCCGTTCAAAGTTTGAATTTCAATTTCAACACTTTTATCTACTCTCATATCTTTTCCATCCTTCCAAATACCTGCTGCAAGATGCATAATTCCAATTTTATGATTAGGTAAATATGGTTCGACAAATGTATCGTTACTTTCATCGTATTTTGGAAGTAAATTGCTTGTAATCCAATTAAAATTGAGAGGCAAAAACTCTGTTTCCAAATTATCAATATACACTGCCATATTGATTGCCAATCCTTCAGAACCAAATATGTTTCCAGCTTTTAAAGTCTGTTCTAAGTTATTTTGCCAAACTTTCCAACCTACTGATTTTTTTTCTAAAGAAAAAACACCAATGTTAATGTGTGGAGCAAATGCTAATTTTCTTGCCTTATCATAAGGTATTTTTGATTTTACAGCGTGTTTAAAGTTTTGTGATTTAATAATTGCTAACTTTCCAAATAACCAATTTACTTTTGAGGTAATTTTGTATCCTGGTCCAATAGTTTGTGTGATACCAAGCTTTCCTTCATTACATGCTTTATAATATAGTTCAATACAATCCCAATCATTTACCCAAGCATCACAATCTATCCATAAGTATTTTTCATAATTAGGAAAATATTTTGGTAAAAACGCCCTAGAGACTTGACTTTTTAACCATTCTTTATCCTTTACTTTGTAATCTGGGACTTCCATATCCCATTCTGCCAACTTTAGTTCATCTATCTTTTTTAAAATTTTTTTTTTTTGTTCCTCAGTTAATCCTGCATCTAAAATACAAATTGCAATGCTCTCACTTTGTTTAAATCTTTTTATTGAGTCTATTAATTCTTCCAATAATGGAAAATAATTAGCATCAGCTAGAGAAACAATTGCATTTTTTTTCATTAAAGTATGTCTTCAAGATCATCATCGTCTTGAATTTTGTCATTTTCATGTTTCTTTTTAATTTTTTGATAATGAAAAAAACTAATTGGTAACAATAATAAATAAATAATTACACTTATGGTGATAACGTTAAATGTATAAATAAGTAAAAGACCAAAAAATAAAACAATACCAAATAATAAAAAAATTGTTGTTTTTCTTGGTATTACTATTTTTTTAAATGAATAACTTGGAAATTTACTTATTAATAGAAATGAAGTTATAACAAAAAAAACTGGCACAATAAGATTATAATTTAATTTTACCACATCAAATCCACTTAAACTGAAAATAAGAGGTGTTAAAACTAAAATAGCTCCAGCTGGTGATGGGACACCTTCAAAAAAATTATCTTTCCAAGATGTTTCTTGATTTGAGTTTACGTTGAACCTTGCTAATCTTAACGCAACACAAATGACATAAATTAAGCATAGTAACCAGCCAAATCTTCCAAGTGTATTTAGTTTCCAAAAATACATAATAAATGCTGGAGCAACTCCAAAACTTATCATGTCTGTTAAGGAGTCTAGTTCTTTCCCTACTTTAGATGTACCTTTAATTAATCTTGCAATTCTTCCATCTAATCCATCAATAAGTGCAGCAAAAATTATTGCTATAATTGCTATTTCAAATCTACCATCTAAAGCAAATCTAATTGAGGTTAGTCCAATGCATACCCCAATTAGTGTGAGCATATTCGGTAAAATTACTCTGGCACTTTTTTTATCACTAACAATTTTAAAATTTTTCTTTTGTGGTTCTATCATTTTTTTGCCAATAAAGTTTCTCCAGCTATAGCTGTTTGACCAATTTTAACCAAAGGTTCATAATTTTCATAATATATATCTGCTCTACTTCCAAATCTTATCATTCCAATTCTATCACCTTGTTTTAATTCTTGATCCTTGTTAGATTCACAAACAATTCTTCGAGCAACTAAACCAGCAATTTGTACAACTATAATATCGTTATTTTGCTGATCTTTAATTTTATAATAATTTCTCTCATTGTCTTCGCTTGCTTTATCTAAAGAGGCATTTAAAAATTTTCCAGGTTTATATAAAATTTCCTCAATCTTTCCATTGCAAGGAGTTCGGTTTACATGACAATCAAAAACATTCATAAATATACTGATTTTTTTAAAACTTTTATTTTCTAAACCTAGTTCTTTTGGTCCACTAACTTCTTCGACTTTTATCACTTCTCCATCAGCTGGACTCACAAGATAATTATCATCGTTAATGATTATTCTCTCTGGATCTCTAAAAAAATAATAAATCCAAATTGTTATTAGTAATCCTATTAAAGCTAAGAAGTTATTAAAAATATAAAAAATTATAGTTATTATCCCAGCTATAACTAAAAATTTATAGCCTTCTGCGTGTATCTTTGGAAATATTTTACTAAACATATTCTTCTATTTGATAATTTGTCATTAATATGTATATAAAATCGCAAAATTCAATTATTAAGATAAAAATATAAGTGAGTAAAATTAGCGTAAAAAACCCTGTAGTAGAATTAGATGGTGATGAAATGACCAGAATAATCTGGCAATTCATTAAAAATAAATTAATTCTCCCATACTTAGACCTTAAAATTGAATATTACGATTTAGGAATGAAAAGTAGAGATAATTCTGATGATCGAATTACAATTGACTCTGCTAATGCAATTAAAAAATTTGGTGTCGGGATAAAATGTGCAACGATTACACCAGATGAGGCAAGAGTAGAGGAATTTAAATTAAAAAAGATGTGGAGATCCCCTAATGGAACAATCAGAAACATTATCGGAGGAACTGTGTTTAGAGAACCTATACTATGTTCTAATATTCCAAAACTAGTTCCTTCATGGTCAGATCCAGTTGTAATTGGAAGACACGCTTTTGGTGATCAATATCGTGCAACAGATTTTAAAGTGCCTGGAAAAGGCAAAATGGAAATAAAATGGACTTCTGAGGATGGTAAAAAAGAAATTAAGCATGAAGTTTTTAACTTTACTGGACCAGGAGTTGCACTTTCTATGTATAATCTAGACAAATCAATAGAGGACTTTGCTAGATCTTGTTTTAGTTATGGACTAATTAAAAAATGGCCTGTTTATTTATCAACTAAAAATACCATTCTTAAAAAATATGATGGAAGATTTAAAGATATTTTCCAAGATGTTTTTGATAAAGAATACAAAAAAGAATTTAAAGAAAATAATATTACCTATGAGCATAGATTGATAGATGACATGGTTGCTTGTGCTATGAAATGGAGTGGAAAATATATCTGGGCTTGTAAAAATTATGATGGGGATGTCCAGTCAGATACAATGGCCCAAGGGTATGGGTCATTGGGTTTAATGTCAAGCACACTTTTAACTCCAGATGGAAAAGTGATGGAAGCTGAAGCTGCACACGGAACAGTTACTAGACACTACAGAATGCATCAGCAAGGAAAAGAAACCTCAACCAATCCAATAGCATCAATATTTGCATGGACTAAAGGATTATCTCATAGAGGAAAGTTAGATAATGATGAAAAACTGATTAAATTCTCGAAAACTTTAGAAAATGTTTGTATAGAGTCAGTTGAAAAAGGAGAAATGACAAAAGATTTAGCAATTTTAGTAGGACCATCAACTAAATTTCTTACAACAAATCAGTTTTTAGAGGTTATTAAATCAGGATTAGAAAAAAAATTAAATTAGTTGAAAAATAAATTAAAAAATATTTTATTCATTAATACTGGGGGAGGAATAGGAGATACACTATCATATCTTCCAACAATAAATTATATTAATGAGGTATTCAATCCTGATAAAATATACTATTATGCTACATTAGAAAATTTTTGGTTTGAGAATAAACTTATAGAATATAAACCAAAAAATCTTATTGAATTGAAATCTTTTCCAAATCATTTTGGTTTTGCAAGTAATCATTATTTTCAATCAAAAAATTTGATGAAAAATTTTGACTTTGATCAGTTTGATTTAATTATTGATAATCAAACAAGATTTAAAAATTCTTTGGTTTATAAAAGAATACCTCACACATATTATGTTACACCGTGTTTAAATTATTTTATGAGTACACCATTTACTTTTATGAAAAAAAGATCTCAATTTTCAGTTAGAGTAGTTGATTATGTGAACAAAATTATGCGGCTTGATAAGAAACCAATTTATAAAATAGATATTCCTGATAAGTTTTTGAATGAGGCTAAGAGATTAATACCAAATAAAAATTTTATTAGTTTTTCTATAACTGCTGGTAATCCAAAAAGAGTAAAAACTTTTAATACTGAAGAAATTATCAAAGTTGCAAATTTTTACTCTAACAAATATACACCTACTTTTTTTATAGAACCTAAATATAAAGAATTGATAGATCAGCTAAAAAAAAGAGTTAAAAATTGTTATATTCCTGAGGAAAATACGTCCACTGAATTTCAAAAACCTATTTTAGTTACAGCCCTAGGTAAATTAACCAAATTTAATATTTTAATTAACAATGGTGTTTCACACATGCTTTCTTTTTCAGAGAATAAAAATTTTATTTTTGTAAACGAACAGTCAAAAAAATGGAAACCAGCTAATAATCATACCTATGTCTATGACTGCAATTTAAACAATACATCAATTGATAAATTAACAAGTGACACGATTATTGAGGTTTTGGAAAAATACTAGATCAGCTCTCTTAATTTACTCAAAGCTTCATCAATTTTTTTTGGATCCTGACCACCAGCTTGAGCAAAATCTTTTCTGCCCCCTCCACCTTTTCCGCCTATAATTTCTGAACTTAATTTTACAAATTTAATAGCATCGTACTTTTTGGTAAGTGTATTGGTAACACCAACTGCTACACCAACTTTATCCTGTTGAATTGCAAATACTACAATGATGCCTTCACCCAATTCTTTTTTTCCTTTATCTACGAGTTTTCTAAGCTCTTTGGTTGGAAGTCCTTCAACATTTTGAAATCTTAATTTCACACCTTTTATTTCTTCATCGGAAATTTTATTTTTACTCTTGTCATTCAATATTGATGCAACAGATAATGTCTCCAATTGTTTAGATAGATTTTTTATTAATAGTTGTTGATCTGTCTCATCTAAGTTAGGGTTTCCACCTAAACTAACTATTTGACTGTTTAAACCTTTTATAATTTCTTCATTTTTTTCTGAAGAAAGATTAGATAGTTTTTCTTTATTCTTTAAATAATCCTCTAATTGTTTATCTCTTAATGCTTCAACTCTTCTCACCCCTGCTGCGATCGATGACTGGCTAATAATTTTAAATTTACCAATATCACCAGTATTTTTTACATGTGTCCCTCCACACAATTCTGTTGAAAAATATTTTCCATTTTCGTCGCCCATAGAAAGAACCCTAACTTCATCACCATATTTTTCACCAAAAAGAGCTAATGCTCCATTTTGTACAGCTTCATCTGGAGTCATCAATCTAGTTCTTACTTCAGTTTTTTTTGAAACCATTGAGTTTACAAAAATTTCAATTTTATCAATTTCATCATCAGAAATAGGCTTCATGTGACTAAAATCGAATCTTAATCGACTTGGTTCTACCAAAGAACCTTTCTGAGTAACATGAGTGCCTAATACTCTTCTTAATGACTCATGTAATAAATGTGTAGCTGAGTGGTAAGCTCTTGTATCATTTCTTCTAGTTACATTTATTTTCATTTCAACACTTTCCTTTGTCTTAATAGAACCATTAATCACTTTTCCATAATGAACAAATAGATCGCCTAATTTTTTTTGAACATCAGATACTTCAAATTTAAATTTTCCAGAAACAATTTCTCCTGTATCACCTACTTGTCCACCAGACTCTCCATAAAAAGGTGTTTGGTTAGTAATGATCATTCCTTCCTCATTTGATTTTAATTCTTTAACTTCTTTATTATCTTTTAATAACGATAAAATTACCCCTTCAGCTTGGTTTGTTTCATAACCTAAAAATTCTGTAGCACCTAATTTGTCTCTTATACCAAACCAGATATCTTCGATCGCAGCATCTCCAGATCCTTTCCAATTTTTCTTTGCAAGTTCTCTACTCTCTTTCATTAGAGATTGAAATTTTTTTGTATCAATTGATAAAGATTTGTTTTTTAAAATATCTTCTGTTAAATCTAATGGGAAACCATAGGTATCATACAGTTTAAAAGCAACATCCCCTGGTAGCACTTTGTCTATTTTAGATATTTCATCATTTAAAATTTTAATTCCTCTATCTAAAAGAACTAAAAATTTTTCTTCTTCCATCTTTAGAGTTTCTCTAATTAATGACTCTGCTCTCTTTAATTCAGGGTAGTTTCCAGACATCTCATTTTTAAGTGTTTCAAATATGTTAAAAAAAACTGGTTCCTGTGATCCAAGTAAATGAGAATGTCTCATTCCTCTTCTCATTATACGTCTTAAAACATAACCTCTTCCTTCATTAGATGGCAAAACTCCTTCAGCAATTAAAAATGAACTTGCCCTTAAATGGTCTGCAATAACTCTAAAGCTTGAAAGATTTTTTTGATCTGGTTTCTTTTTAACAATATCTGATGTTGATTGAATTATCTTCTTGAAATGATCTGTTTCGTAATTATCGTGTGTACCCTGAAGTAGAGCTGCAATTCTCTCTAACCCCATTCCTGTATCAACTGATGGTTTTGGCAAATCTATTCTTTTATCTATAGTCACTTGCTCATATTGCATAAAAACTAAATTCCATATTTCAATAAATCTATCTCCATCCTCATCTTTTGTTCCAGGTAATCCACCTTTTAGATGATCACCATGATCATAAAAAATTTCTGAACAAGGGCCACATGGACCTGTTTCACCCATAGACCAGAAATTATCTGATGTTGAAATTCTAATAATTCTATTTTCACTAAGACCTGCTATTTTTTTCCAAAAATTAAAGGCCTCATTATCTTCATGAAAAACAGTTACATAAAGTCTATTTTTATCTAACCCAAAATCTTTAGTAATTAAATCCCAAGCATAATAGATTGCTTTTTCTTTAAAATAATCTCCAAATGAAAAATTACCTAACATTTCAAAAAAAGTGTGGTGTCTAGGTGTGTAACCAACATTTTCTAAGTCATTGTGTTTTCCGCCAGCTCTTACACATTTTTGTGATGTGGTAGCTCTTTGATAATCTCTTTTCTCTAAACCAGTAAAAACATTCTTAAACTGAACCATTCCAGAATTTGCAAACATCAATGTTGGATCGTTGTTCGGTACTAAATTGCTAGACTCAACTATCTTATGATCATTCTTTTCGAAATATTTTAAGAATGTTTCTCTTATTTCATTTAATGTTTTTTGAGCCATATTTTTAAAATACAGCTTTTTAATTTTATGTCTAGTTTGAGATAAGGGGGAAAAGGCGCTTATAATAAGCGCCTTTTATAATTTAAAGATGACCTTAAATTTTTAGTTCTTTTTAGAGGGAGTAGCTTCTTTAACGGCATCTTCTTTTTCAGCTACTTTCTTCTCTTTTTGAATCTTTTCAGGACTTAATGGATTTCCTTCAATCTTTTTTGAAATCACTCCTGCTTTTTCTCTTATTGCCATTTCTATTTCTGCAGCAACTTTAGGATTTTGAGCAAGATAAGTTTTTGCATTTTCTCTACCTTGTCCAATTTTCTCACCCTTATAAGCATACCATGCTCCTGATTTTTCTATAATGTCAGCTTTAGCACCTAGGTCTACTAACTCACCCATTTTGCTAATACCTCTTCCATACATTAAATCAAACTCAACAACTTTAAATGGTGGTGCAACTTTATTTTTAACAACTTTTACTCTTGTAGTGTTTCCAATAATTTCATCTTTATCTTTAATAGCACCAATTCTTCTAATGTCCATTCTTACAGATGAATAAAACTTCAACGCATTTCCACCTGATGTTGTTTCTGGACTTCCAAACATAACTCCAATTTTCATTCTGATTTGGTTAATGAAAATCATCATTGTATTTGTATTTGAAATTGAACCAGTTAATTTTCTTAAAGCTTGACTCATTAATCTTGATTGAAGACCAACATGATGATCTCCCATCTCTCCTTCAATTTCAGCTTTTGGAGTTAGAGCTGCTACAGAGTCAATTACGATAACTGAAATAGAGCCTGATTTTACTAAAGTATCAGCGATTTCTAAAGCTTGCTCACCAGCATCTGGTTGAGAGATTAAAAGCTCTTCAGTATTTACTCCCAATTTTTTTGCATAAACTGGATCTAAAGCATGTTCAGCATCAACGAATGCACAAATTCCACCAGCTTTTTGAGCTTCTGCAACTACTTGTAATGCTAGTGTTGTTTTTCCAGACGACTCTGGTCCGTAAACTTCAATAATCCTTCCTTTTGGTAAACCACCTATTCCCAAGGCCAAATCTAAACTTAGAGAACCTGTAGATATTGATTCAATATCCATAGCTCTTTTTTCGCCTAGCTTCATTACTGAACCTTTTCCGAAATTGTCTGTAATTTGACTAATAGCTGCTTCTAAAGCCTTATTTTTCTCTTTATTATCCAATTCTTGATCTTTTGTAGATTTAACTACTTTTAGGTTATTTTTAGTCATTTTTTACCTCATTTTTTAATTTTTTTAACTCTCGAATCATAAAATAAATGTACACATTTTGTTCTCTTTAGCAAGATTAATTTATTTAAACCCAAAAAATCGCTAATTACCTAATTTTTAGATAGTCGCTATTGAGCAATCCAATAGATTTAAGAAGATTAAATTGTGAAAGAATGTAATTTTTTTCAGAGTCGACTAATGAAATTTGGGCATTTAATAACAAAGAGTTGGATTGGATGACTTCTAAAGTAGTTCTATCAGAGCCACTGTTGTATTCAGCAACGACTCCCTCATTTGCAATTTCGGCTGCATCAACTTGAGCTCTAACAGAATTTAATAAACTTTGATTTGATTGGTATGATGACCATGCGCTTGCTACCTCAGTCTGATTTTTTTTGGTCGTATTATTTAATAATAAGCTTTTTTGAAGTTCTAAACTTTTACTTTTATTTAGATTTGCATAATTTTTTCCTCCACTAAAAAATGGCCAGGTAATAGTGGCTTTTAGAGTATCCTTATCTCTTTCATCATATGTTGAGCTAAAATCATCAGTTTTTGATCTATCAAATGATAATTTTGCAGTTGGTGCCAAATCTGATCTTGAGCTTACAGTATCTTTTTTTGATTGTTCATACTCCAGTTGAGCAATAATTAAATTTGGATTATTTTTTTTTGAAATATCGATAGCATCACTAAGTTTAGTTGGCAAAATAGGTGAAGTAATTGAATTCTTATCTAAATTTTCAATACTAAATAATTGACCAATTACATTTTCATAATTTAATCTGCTAGTTAAAAGATCGTTTTCAGCTTGTATAAGCTTAGCTTGAGCTTCAGCTAAAGATGACTCTGATTGAGCAACATCTGATAAGGTTACTCTTCCTTTTTCAAGTCTAATTCTATCAGTCTCTACCTGTCTATCTAATAAGTTTACATTTGATATATTTATTTCATATTTTTCCTTTGCTGAAATTAATCCAGTGTATGCATCGATAGCTTTGAATAAAATATCTTGTTCTTTTTTAAAAAGTTTTGCTTTTGCAATTTCAATTCCAATTTTACTTTTTGCTAGTTCTGCTCCTCTCCCAAAATCAACTAAAGTTTGAGTAATTGTTATAGATTGAGTTGTAGGATCAACATCTGTAATTGAGGCATTACTTCCATTTCGATTAGTAAGTTTATCAGTATCTTCCTGACTTTTAGCTCCTTCCAAAGTAACAGTTGGAAAATAAAAGCTTCTTGAGACTTTTAACTCTTGTTCTGAAATATTTAAACTTTCTCTTTCAGCATTTAGTTCAGGGTTAGTATCATAAGCTTTTTTCAATGCAGCATTAAAAGTTTCTGCATTAGAGTTAGAGAATAAAAATAGAATGCTAAAGATAATTATAAAAATTTTTTTCATTTGTTTCTATATAATGCAGATTTAATTTGGTGGTTAGTATTTAATTTTAATATTATTGAAGCATATTTAGGCATGTATCTAAACATATTTTGTGTAATTCTCTGATAAGTTTGCATAAAATTTATTACATCTCCTTTGCTCATTATTTTTGAATTAGATTGCACTTTACTTTTAATCCATAATTTTCTCTCTTGTTTTAATCTCCACTTTTGAAGTAGGCTAAAATTTTTTGCTTTTAAATAGATCAAACAATTTAATTGTGAAAACAAATTTTTATATTTTGATTTTAATTGATAATTAACATATTTTCTCCAAATCTGTTTTTGATCTTTAGCTTTTTCCATTGAATTAATCGTCTTCTTTAATGAAGCAATTTTTTCCGATTTAGCGCCAACACACCAACCTTCAAAAATAACAACATCTGGTTTAACTTTTAAATCATACCATTTTTTTTTATCGGACCTATCATCTAGTGCTTTATTAAAAGTTGGAAGTTTTAATCTTTTGAAATTTTTACTTTTTGCTTTTTTAAAAAAATTTAATATCATATTGATATCGTGTGTTCCTGGTACTCCTCTTGTAAGAAGCATTGGATGAACTCTTTTTGATAGACTTATTCTTTCTTTTCTTGTTTTATAAAAATCATCAATAGAAATTCTAAAAACCTTTAATTTAAAATATTTAGTAAGAATTATTTTTATTAGTGAGCTTATTGTAGTTTTTCCTGTTCCTTGACCTCCTGCTAAACCTACAAAAAAGGGTCTCTTTTTGTCAACTTTTTTACTTATCCAAAAACATAAGGGTATTAAAAATAACTTAATCATACGCTCTTTATTCTTAAATTTATCAGCTATTGTTTCTTGAGATTTAATGAATTTTAAACAATCTTTTTTTACTTTACTAAAGCATAAACTAAATTTTTGCATGAAAATTATTTTTTATCTAAAGGATGGTTTTGACCATCATTTACAGGAACTTCATTTAATTTAAAAGTATCAATTTCGTCAATACAACCTACATTAAATCCTGTCATTGCTGGATTGATCCTAGGATTGTGATGAGTATATATTCCGCATTCAGAACAAAAATAATGTTTAGCTACTTTAGAATGAAATTGATAAAGTTTTAATTTATCTTTACCTTTTACAATTTTAAAATCTTCATTTTTAACCATCGACATGATTGCTCCTTTTCTTTTACATATAGAACAATTACATTTTATTACTTTAGCTAAATTCCTATCTAGATTAATTTCTGCCTCTACAGCTCCGCAATGACAAATTAGTTTTTTCATTTGATATTTTAAACTATCCTTGGTTGAAGTTATCCACAAGCATACAAAATGTAGTTTTGATGTTCACGTTTTGATTCACTTTTGATTCAATTACGGACTCAAAATACAACCTCTTGCGTGCATTGTATAAATGGGCTATAAATTAGAACAAAACAAGAACATGAAACTAACTATTCCTTATTATCTACATAAAGCTGGTGCTGGTTTTCCATCGCCTGCCACCGATTATATCGAAGAAGATATCGATCTAAACATGCATTTAATTAGAAATGTTCCAGCCACTTTTATTATTAGAGTGCAAGGAAAATCGATGGTGGATGTTGGGATTAATGATGGTGATTTATTAGTTGTTGATAAAAGTTTAAAACCAAAAAACTTTTCAACAGTTATTGCAAATGTTCATGACGAACTTGTAGTTAAAACTTTAGTTCAAGAAAGAGATAAAAAATTTCTAACATCTGGATCTAAAGATTTTTCTAATAGAATTTTGATTAACGAAGAAGAAGATATTTTTATTTGGGGAGTTGTAACTTATGTCATCCATTCAACGTACTAAAAAAATAGGTTTAGTTGATTGTAATTCTTTCTATGTTTCATGTGAAAGATTATTCAATCCAAGAATAAGAAAAAAACCTGTGGTTGTCTTATCTAATAATGACGGTTGTATTATTTCTAGATCTAATGAAGCAAAAGCTTTAGGAATTAAAATGGGAGAACCTTATTTTAAAGCAAAAGATATTATTGTTAAAAATAAAGTTGAAGTTTTTTCGTCAAATTATTCTTTATACGGAGATTTATCTAGGAGAGTTATGAGAACTCTGAAAAGATTTAATACTGAAATAGAGGTGTATTCAATTGATGAAGCATTTATAGATTTATCTAATTTTCCAGATTCTGAAGTTGAAAAAGTTGGAAGAGAAATTAGAGAAACAGTTTTACAGTGGACTGGTATTCCAACTAGTATTGGTATCGCTAAAACTAAAACTTTAAGTAAAGTTGCAAATCATATTGCAAAGAAAAAACAATCAGGTGTTACTAGTTTAATCGGTATTGAGAATTTAGATCCTATTTTGGAAAAAGTTGAAATTAATGATGTGTGGGGTGTAGGTAGGCAGCTAACGAAATTCTATCAAAAAAATGGTATTTATAATGCAAAACAGCTTAAAAATAAATCTAATACCTGGATAAAAAAATGTTCTAATGTTTTAAGTTCTAGAACTGCAATGGAACTTAGGGGAATAACTTGTATAAATTTAGAAACTACCCACACTAAAAGAAAGAGCTGTGTAGTTTCAAGATCATTTGGTAAAAGAATTGAAAAATTTCAAGAACTAAAAGAAGCAGTTGCTAATTACTGCCTGAATGCATCTGAAAAAATTAGATCAGAATCTTTAGTTGCAAAAGCAATTACAGTTTTCATTCGAACCAGTCCTTTTCAAAAAAACTATGGTTATTATTCAAATGCTAAAACAGTTGATTTTCCTATTGCAACAAACAACAGTATTGAAACTGTTAAGACTGCGGTTGCTATACTAGAAAACATATTCAAAAATGGTTATCGTTATCAAAAAGCGGGTGTGATGTTGACAGGACTACGTAATGATAATGACAGAAAAAATTTATTTTCTTCTGAAAAAGATGAAAAAATAAAAAATTTAATGCAATCAATAGATAATACTAATTATAGATATGGCAGATCAACTTTAAGTCTTGCAAGCGCTGGGGTTCACAAAAAATGGAATATGAGAAGACAATATTCTTCTAAAATAGATACAGCTGATTTTTATTCTTTACCCAAAATAAGAGTTGGGTAAAACTTTATAACACATCCAAAAATTCTAAAAAATAAGGTGGCACTTCTTCTTTGCCAGATTTATACTTTTTCATATCTTCGGAATTTAATGGAAACTCTTTACCTTTTTTATCTAAAACAGAAAACTTTCCATTATCATCAATAAGCGTAAAACCTCTCTTTTTACATTCTTTAATTAATTCTTTATAAGTCATTTAAAAATTTAGTTTAAATATTATAATAGAATAAATTTATGAGTGAATTAATTTTTGCGCCAAGTGAATTTGCTTTTGGGTATTCTGGATGCAAAAGATGCTATTATGACCTAAAAAATGACAACATAAGGGTTTCAACAGCATTCCCATCCATTTTTTCTAAATTGGATAGATTACAAAAAGAATTTTATCACAACAAAAGCAGCAATGTTCTAAATGCAAATATAGAACCAGGTAAAATTAAAACTGATTACGAAAGATTACAAAAATCTGAGTTATTAAAAGATAACAAAGGCAGGGAGTTTATTCTCCGTGGCAAGATAGACGCTTACATAGATCATGGTAGTTTTTTTTCAATTATAGATTTTAAAGTTACTAACATAGATGAAAAAAAAATTGAGGTATATAAAACACAATTATTAAGTTACGCAATAATGTTTGAAAAACCAAATGAGAAATACTTAAAACTTACACCCATAAAAAATTTAGGCATATTTTGCTTTGAACCTGAAAAAATTCAATCGGTTGATAAAAATCCCTCATTTAATATGAAGACACAATATTATCCAATTCAAAGAGATGATGACTATCTATTTAAGTTCATTACAGAAATATTAGATTTTCTTGAAGGTCCAAAACCTAATTTTGATGAAAAATGTGGGTTATGTAACTTAAAGAAAAACAACTTCAGTTCTTGAAGATTTAAAATCTCTAAACTACACTAATAACATGGATATAATCACTTCAATAAAAAAATATAAAAATTCAGTTACTAGAGAGTATATTTCTATTTCAAATGATGAAATCGATACGATTAAAAAAGATGACTATTGGTTATCTAAAAAATTTGATGGTCAACTTTGGTTTTATTGTAAATCTAATAAAAATTCCAAAATTATAAATTCTAATGAAAATGATATATCCAATATTACTAAAGAAATTAAAAATGATTTAGATAAAAAATTATCAAAATCTAAAAATATAATTTTAGCAGGTGAATTATATTATTTATCTAATGAAAGAGAGCGATATGGAGATACTATTTCTGGCCTTGGTGATAAAGAAAAAAGAAAAAAATTAAGATTAGGTGTTTTTGATATTGTTGAGTCTGATAAACTTTTATCTAATTTTGAGGGTAAATATAAATTTCTAAAAAAAAATATAGGTCAAAAACAAAAAGACTTTGCCCATGTTTTAGACCATGAAAAAATTAAACATAGTGAAATTAAAAAATTCTTTAAGGACATTGTAGAAAAAAAGGATGCAGAAGGATTAATAGTTAGAAATAATAGCACTATTTACAAAATTAAAAAAGAAGAAACAGCGGATCTTTTAATTACTGGATACACATTGGGAAGTAATGCCAATCAAATTAGATCTGTCTCTTTAGGAGTTTTTTTAAATGAAAAAGAAATTATGCATGTGGGTTCGTGTGGAAACATGCCAACTAATTTAAGAAAAGATCTTTATAAAAAATTAATAAAGTTAAAAGTCAGTTCAAATTTCCAAAAGATTGCCTCAAATGGATCTGCCTATAATTTTGTAAAACCAGAAATCGTTTGTGAAGTAAAATTATTAGAGTTTCAGGGAGATAAGTCAGATGACCAACCTATTAGACACCTTAAATATGAATATTCAAATAAGTCACTTAATGCAACAGGTAGAGCTAGATCGGTATCTATTTTAAATAGTAATATAATTAATATTCGATCAGATAAAAAAGCCAATTTTGATGATTGTGGTTTAAGTCAAATTATTAGAATAAGTGGAATTCCTAAAAGTGAATTTAAGGAAGTTAGTAGTAAGGATCTGCCAAAAAGTAAAATAATTAAAAGAGAAATATTTAAAAAAGAGAGCAAAAAAGGAATTGCTATTAGAAAATTTTTATTTTGGAAATCTAATAAAGAAAAATCTTCAGATTACCCATCCTTTCTTTGTTATTATTTAGATTATTCAGAAGGTAGAAGCGACCCCATCAAAAGAAAATTATATCCCTTTGAAGATGAAAAACTCGGTCTAGGACATTTAAAAAAACTGATCGATGAAAATATCAAAAAAGGCTGGGAGAAACATAATGGCTAGAGAACTAATTCTTAATCTCAATAAAAAGACCTCAAGTTTTGCAATATCTAAAATTGATAGAAAAAAACTCTATGGTTTCAAAAAAAGACTTTATTTGGATGAAAAAGGCAAAGAGTGTTCAAGAGCCAATTTAGAGGAAGAAACTGGTATTGTGTTTGTCAGCAGTGATATCAGCAGCTCTTATCTAGATCATAAAGGTAATTTTATCGATAAAAAAGAACTGGAAGCAATTGATGATAATGGCAAAAAAGTAACTAAGGAGGATTCAACCCTTGGTAAAGATGTTCAATTAAAATCTGCGTCTGAAGAAGATGCGTTAAATTTAAAAGTTAATTCAGTCTACCATTTAGAACCAAAAGATTTTGATAGAGATTTAAAATCGAAATTAGATAAAGGTGAAATATTTAGTTTTCCTTTTAATTACTATTCAGATTTTAAATTAGAGGATGGAATTATTTTAAAAGGTGAAAAGGATTATTTTGCTTTAATTGGAAGAAAAACAATGTGTAATTGGATAGGAGAACATAGTGATGAACTTCCAGAGGAAGTGGAAGAATTTGAGGATAATGATTTAGATTTTGAGATGATGTAATGACTACAGCTTTAAAAGAAATACATATAGAAAATTCAAAGAAAAGAGATGCCAGTGTCAGATTTGTGTCTCTGATAAGGGAAAAGGATCCAAAACTCGCTTATAAAGGTAAATCTATCAAAAATTCCAGATTA
>CACKMG010000012.1 GCA_902601235.1 uncultured Pelagibacteraceae bacterium | reverse complement strand
TTGCAATCTCAAAGGAAAATACTCTTCAGCTTTTGTTAATGGTGTTTTTTCATTAAATGAAAATCAACAACACGAAATAAGAACCACAATTAATCACTTGGTAGAAAATACTAAAAGTTATCAATTAATAAAAAGTGTCTTAGGCAAACAATCAAAAGCTGCTTACCAAGGAAAAATATTTGTTAATTCTAAAGCACAAAAAACTGATGGTTATCAATTAAGTAAAGCAATTTTATTGGATGAAACATCAGAGTTTAATTCCAAACCAGAATTAGAAATTTATGCCGATGATGTAAAATGTTCTCATGGATCAGCCTCAGGAAGTTTAAATGAAAATTCAATTTTTTATTTGATGTCACGAGGATTAGATTATCAACAATCAAAAGAACTTCTAATCAATGGTTTTTTACTAGATGTTGTTGAAAAAATTACAGACACAGAAACTAAAGATTTAATTAAAAATATTATTGGACTAAAAGAATGAATATAGACAATATTAAAAAAGAATTCCCAATATTTGATGAAAAAATTCATAATAATGATTTAGTTTATTTGGATAGTGCTAACTCATCACAAAAACCTAAGGTTGTTTTAGATAGAATAAATGACTTTTATTCTAAACAATTTTCTAACGTTGGAAGAAGTTTACATTATTTAGCTGTAGCAGCTACAAATTTATATGAAAATACTAGAACTTCAGTGCAAAAATATATCAATGCTAAAGATAAAAATGAGATTGTTTTTACAAAAGGAGCGACCGAAGCTTTAAATCTGGTTGCGAATACTCTTGGTCAGACTATCATAGAGCCAGATGATGAGATTTTGATTACTGAATTAGAGCACCACTCAAACTATGTGCCATGGCATTTTTTGAGGAAATCTAAGAATGTTAAGATAAAGTTTGCAGAAATTAATGAGGATGGTGATATTCCAATTGAAAACATAGAAAAAGAAATAACAGATAAAACTAAAGTAATTGCAATAACTCATCTATCCAATGTCACTGGTGCTGTTTTACCAATTAAAGAAATCACTCAATTAGCTCACTCAAAGGGAATAATTGTAGTGGTTGATGGCTGCCAAGGTGGACCGCATTTAAGACTAGACATGCAAGACTTAGACTGTGATTTTTATGCAATTTCATGTCATAAAATGTATGGACCAACAGGGCTTGGTATTTTATATGGAAAAAAGAGATGGCTTGAACAACTTCCCCCTTATCAAGGTGGTGGAGGAATGATTAATGAAGTTAAAAAAGATAGAATTTCATATGGAGATCTTCCAAACAAATATGAAGCGGGAACAATGGCTACTGCACAAGTTATTGCTTTTGATCAGTCAATAAAATTTCTTGAAAGTATAGGAATTGAAAATATCATTAAACATGAAAAAGAACTAATTGAATATGGGCAAGAAATTTTACAAAAAAATAATTCTGTAAAATTAATTGGAAATCCAAAAGAAAGAGGTGGAGTATTATCTTTTACTCTAGAGGGCGTTCACCCACATGATATAGCAACTATTTTGGACGAAACTGGAGTTGCGATAAGAGCAGGTCATCATTGCTGTCAAATACTTCATGAAAAATTAGGTATTTCTGCCAGTGCTAGAGCTTCACTTGGTGTTTATAACACTAAAGATGATTTAGATAAATTGAATGAAGGTATTAACAATTGTAAAAAAATTTTTGATTTAAAATGAATTTAAAAGAATTATATCAAGAAATAATATTAGAGCATGGAAAAAATCCTAGAAATTTAGGAAAAACAGAAAATTTTAATAAAGATGCTAAAGGAAATAATCCTCTTTGTGGAGATAACGTTCATATATATTTAAAATTAAATGATCAAAGAAAAGTAGAAGATATATCATTTGAAGGAAGTGGTTGTGCAATATCAATGGCATCAGCTTCTATAATGACAGATTTAATAAAAGGAAAAAGTGATAATGAGGCTAAAGAAATTATTGAAGATTTTTTAGGAATGATCAAAGAAAATCCAGAACTTAAAAATAATATTTTAAAAGAAGATGATAAAACAAAACTTATGTGTCTTTCAGGAGTTAAACAATATCCAATGAGAGTGAAATGTGCTACATTATCATGGCATACATTAGTTTCGGCAATGGAAAATGGTGGAAAACAAGTAAGTACCGAGGATTAATTTTTATGGAAATAAAGGATAAAATAATTAATGAAATTAGAAAAATTTATGATCCTGAGTTACCTGTGAATATTTATGAACTTGGTTTAATTTATGATATTCAAGTAAAAGGTAAAAAAGCTGAAATCAAAATGACACTTACAACACCAAATTGTCCAGTAGCAGAAAGTCTACCAAAAGAGGTTAAAGAAGGCGCGATGCAAGTAGAGGAAATTGATGATGTTGATTTACAATTAGTTTGGGATCCACCGTGGACAAAAGACATGATGTCAGATGCTGCAAAATTGGAGTTAAATTTATAATGAACCCAATAATAAAATTAAGTGATAATGCTGCTGATAGAATTAAAGAAATAATGTCCAAAGCTGAAAAAGATGCGTTGGGAGTAAGAGTTTCAGTTAAATCAGGTGGTTGTGCAGGTATGTCTTATGTTATGGAGTATTCAAAAGAATTAAACCCAAATGATGAAGTTATTGAAGATAAGGGAGTTAAGGTATTTATCGACTCAGCTGCAGTCATGTATCTATTAGGTACTGAAATGGATTATAAAAAAGAGGATTTTTCCTCTACTTTTGTATTTAATAATCCTAATGAAACAGAGCGTTGTGGCTGTGGAGAGTCGTTTAAAATAGGGTAATTTACAGTATCCCATAAGTTGCATAGCAGTATTGTTTAAAATGCATATCTAGTGTATAAGTCTCTTATGAATAAGTTTGAATTTAAAAATCTTGTTAAAGGCCTAAAAGACTCTTTAAAAGAAAAGTCTTTTTTCAAAGATTTACGTAAAGAAGTTGAAACTGGTGCCAATGGTACTCAAAACTACGTAGTTAAAAAAGGTATTAATAAAGATACAATTGCTACAACAAAACAGTAGTTAATATACTTAATTAACAACTGTAATACATCTCAAACTCTACAGGATGAGGTGCATGTTCAAACTTGTGAATTTCTTCAAACTTTAGCGCAATATAAGCATCAATTTGATCGTCAGTGAATACTCCGCCTTGAGTTAAAAACTCTCTATCTTTATCTAAACTTTCCATAGCTTCTCTTAATGAGCCACATACAGTTGGGATAGATTTCACCTCTTCAGGAGGTAAATCATATAAATCCTTATCAAAAGACTCGCCAGGGTGTATCTTGTTTTTAATTCCATCGATACCCGCCATTAACATTGCTGCAAAAGTAAGATAAGGATTACCTGATGCATCAGGGAATCTAATTTCACATCTCGCTCCTTTTTTACTTAAGGTAATTGGAATCCTACAAGATGCTGATCTATTCCTTGCTGAGTAAGCTAAAAGAACTGGAGCTTCAAATCCTGGAATTAATCTTTTATAGCTATTTGTCGTTGCGTTAGCAAAAGCATTTATTGCTTTAGCATGTTTTAAAATTCCACCAATGTAGTGTAAAGCTGTTTCAGATAATCCAGCGTAAGCATCTCCAGAAAATACAGGTGTATCTCCTTTCCAAATAGATTGGTGAGTATGCATTCCTGATCCGTTGTCACCCGCAACCGGTTTTGGCATGAATGTTGCAGTCTTACCAAATGAATGTGTTACCATTTGAACTACATATTTATAAAGTTGGACATTATCTGCTTGCTGTACTAGAGTTCCAAAATACATTCCAAGTTCATGTTGACTTGGAGCAACTTCATGATGGTGTTTTTCAACTTTAATTCCAACTTCTTTTAAATTTTTAAGATATTCACCACGCATATCTTGTTCACTATCAACTGGAGGTACAGGAAAATATCCACCTTTTATTCCAGGTCTGTGACCCATGTTTCCATTTTCATATACTTTTCCAGAATTATAAGGGCCTTCTTTACTATCAAGCACAAATCCACACTCATTCATGTCATTCTTAATTCTTACATCATCAAATACAAAAAATTCAGGTTCTGGACCAAAAAAGGCTTTATCACCAATCCCTGAGGCTTTTAGATACTCTTCTGCCTTTTTAGCAACTCCTCTCGGGTCTCTTTCGTAAGGTGTTTTTTTAATTGCATCCAAGATATCACAGAATAAAACTACAGTGTTATGAGAGGTAAAAGGATCCAAAAAAAATCTTGATAAATCAGGTTTTAAAATCATGTCTGATTCATTTATAGCTTTCCAACCAGCTATTGAAGATCCATCAAAAAATACTCCATCATTTAACATTCCCTCATCAACTGCAGTTGTGTCCATTGTTAAATGTTGAAGTTTACCTCTTGGGTCAGTAAATCTTAAGTCAACAAATTCCGCTTCTTTGTCTTTTATAAATTTTAATACATCCTTAGCACTCATAATTTCTCCTATGTAATTCCTGGGTTGTAGTATCAAAAAAAGACTGATAGATAATGTTCTTTTACTTAATAACACCTATGCATTTTTTACATAAGTATCTATTTTAAGAGTAAAAATGACAATTTAAAGTTGAATTATGTCTATTTTGAATAAAGATCCAGTCCAAAGAGTTAAAAAATTTTTGAAGGAATATGACTCAAACTTAGAAGTTACTTTACTAAATATTTCAGCCAGGACTGCTACTGAAGCAGCAGCATCTTTGCATTGCCAGGTTGGTGCAATTGTAAAAAGCTTACTTTTTAAGGCAGAAAATAATTTCATTTTGTGTTTAGTAGCTGGAGATAAAAAAGCTTCACTGAATAAGATTAAAAAGATAATTGACATTAAAGATGTATCAATGGCGTCTGCTGAAGAGGTAAAAGGTGTAACAGGCTTTACTATTGGGGGTGTTTCACCTGTCGGTCATTTAAATGAAATTAAAATCTATATTGATAATTCATTAGAAAGATTTGATAATTTATATGCAGCCGCTGGGCATCCTAATTGTGTGTTTAAAGTTGATTATTCAAACCTACAAAAAATGACAAAAGGTTTAATTAAAGAAATTTCAGAATGAGACAACCGAAATTATTAGATTATTTATTATTGACTTTGTTAGCATTGATTTGGGCTTCTGCATTTTTTAATATTAAAATTGCAACTTATTCATTTGGACCAGTAACAATAGCTTTTCTTAGAGTTTTTTTTGGAGCAATTCCAGTTTTATTACTTTGTTATTTTAAGAATATTAAAATTGAGGCGTTCTCTGAGGATTGGCATTGGTTTGCTATGATAGGTTTTATAAATTTGGTCGCTCCATTTTTTCTAATTGCATATGGTGTTCAATCTGTACAAAGCAATTTAGCAGCAATATTAATGTCTACCACTCCTTTGAGCTCTACAGTGCTTGCCCATTTTTATACAAAAAATGAGAAATTTAATTTTATTAAAACTATTGGGATTTTGATTGGATTTTCAGGTATTGTATTTTTATTTTCTGACAATCTATTAATTGATGAAAATAATTTTGTATCCGCATTATTGATTTTACTAGGTTCTACTTGTTATGTAGTTGGAGGAGTTTTAACTTTAAAAATTAGCAAGAAAAAAAATGAAAATGTTACAGGATCAATTTTAATTTGGGCAACTATTATTTTAATTCCCTTAGTAAGTTTTATTGAGCAACCTTGGCAATTAACACCTAGGTTAGACTCAACTATTTCAGTAATTTATCTTGGATTAGTTTCAACAGGTATCGCATGGCTATTGAGATTTAGAATTTTAGTAAATAATGGATTAATTTTTCAATCACAAGTTTCTTATTTAATACCAATTTTTGGAACTATTTTAAGTTATATTTTTTTGAAAGAATTAATTACTTTTAAAGTATTAATTTCTCTTATTGCAGTGAGTGTTGGAATTTATTTTGTAAGAAGAGCTGACTTTAAAAAGATTATTTAAGTTCAGAAAAAGCTCTAATATGTGATGGATTTGTTTCACAGCATCCACCAATTATTGTTGCTCCATCGTTAATGAACTTTTTTGCTAAATTTTTTAAAACCGCTGGAGTTAAATCATCTCTTTTGCCTAAAAATTCATTAGGGTTTCCAGATTTACTTTTTCCATAATTTTTTGTGTATCCTCCTTTGATCTTTGTTTTTTCAAAAGCATTAATTTTAAAACCAAATGGAAAACCAATAGATTTAATTTCATTAATATTTTTTTCATAGTTTTCTGGAGAGACACAAGCTAAAATTAATCCAAGAAGATTTTTTATTTTAATTTTTTTCGTAATTTCGGTTAATTTTTCACCACTCGGCAATGTTATTCCTTCTGAAATATGAGCACCAATTAAAAATGGCTTGTTAAATTCTTCAATTGAATTAATTGCAATAGAGATTTCCCTAATACTACTTAGAACATCAAGATAAAAAAAATCGACATATGGATTTAAAATTTTTGCTTGATCTTTAAAATTGTTAAATATTTCAGTCTCATCTCTCATGTCAGAAGAATATGTTTTATTTTGTGGAGGAAGACCACCCGCAATAAAAATTAGAGGATATTTATCTTTTACCTTTTTAGCTATTTTGCCTGCATATTTATTTAAGATTTCAAATTTATCCTCTAAGTTGTTTTGTTTAAGCCTAATTTTTCGTGTCGCGAATGTATTGGTAACTATTACTTCTGCACCGGCTTTTACAAAATCCTCGTGTACACTTTCAACTAAAGAATGATTTTTTTCATCAAGAAGCGCTTTTGCACTCCATAAAGTCTCTTGAGAAACTAAACCTCTAGCGAGTAGTTCTTGACCCATACCACCATTTAAAATTCTTACCTGTTTAAAAAAATCTTTATCCATGAATATGATTATAACAAAAGTTTTATACCAATTCTTATAGAAACAAAAATAACCAATAGAGATGTCATTATTGTCAAAGCTCTATTAGAAAGAATTTTAAGATTTAAGTAATTTCCAATAAATCCTCCAACTAAAACGCTTAAAAAAAGAGTCCAGTAATTAGTTAACTCATAAAGAGTATTTTCCTTGGTAAATTGACCTAAAATTCCTGATATTGAATTAATTAAGATAAAAAGTGAGGCTGTTGTTGCGATTACTTTTGGTTTTTCGGCTTTAAGTAAGAAAAGTATAGGACTTAAAAAGATTCCTCCCCCAATACCCACTATTCCAGAGACTAGTCCTAAAATTGAACCTATAAAAAAAGAATAGATAGAACTTAACTTATTTATTATTAAATTTTCTTTTTTGTAAGATTTACTATTTATTAATAATAATAATCCAGCTATTGATAGAACAAAAAATAAAAGAATTTCAAAAATTTCTTTCTCAATTTTCAGTGATCCTCCAAAAAAAGCAAAAGGAATGGAACCTACTAAAAATGGAATTAATAATTTAAAGTTTTGATTACCAGCTCTGATATAATTAAATGAATTTCCTGATACAACTATGATATTGCATATTAGTGCTATGACAGGAAAAATATAATATGGAATTTCCCAAATTAATAATAAAGCTAAATATGTCGATCCACCACCAAAACCAACACTTGAGTACAAAATAGCTGTTACAAAAAATAATATTGGTAATATAATCATACAAAAATTTTTATGAAAGTAAATATAGCACTACTAACTGTAACAGATACCAGGACAATTGATAATGATAAATCTGGTGGAATTTTAGTTAATAAGATTAAAGAAGCTAATCATAACTTGATTGATAGAAAAATATGTAAAGATAATAAGGATGAAATTGTTGTTATATTAAATAAGTGGCTTAAAAATGAAAAAATTGATGCTATCATTACAACTGGTGGAACAGGTTTAACCGGAAGAGATATAACTCCAGAAGCATTGAATGAGGTCGCGGAGAAACATATACCTGGTTTTGGTGAGATATTTAGAAATATAAGTATAAAAACAATTGGAACTTCGGCAATCCAATCTAGAGCTTGCGCTGTTCTATCAAATGGTAAATATATTTTTGCTTTACCAGGTTCTTCAGGAGGAGTAACTGATGCGTGGGATGGAATTTTAAAACATCAATTAGACGTCAATCACAAGCCTTGTAATTTTGTTGAATTGTTTCCAAGATTAAAAGAAAAATAATTATTTTTGGTATTTATCTTTCCATTCAGAGTAAGGCATTCCATAGACATGCTCTCGCGCATCAGGATCTGAAATAGTAATTCCTTTTTTTTCTGCTTCTTCTCGGTACCATTTTGATAAACAGTTTCTACAAAAGCCAGCTAGATTCATTAAATCTATATTTTGAACATCTTTTCTTTCTCTAAGATGATTAACTAATCTATCAAAAGTTGCAGACTGTAATTCTTTTTTTGTTTTATCATCCATAAAATTTTATATATAAACATAATATGAAACTTTCTGGATCCTATCAAATTAATTTATCTAAACAAAAGGTATGGGAAGCATTAAATGATCCTGAAATATTAAAAAAAGCCATACCTGGATGTGAGGAATTTAAGAAAAATTCTGATACAGAATTTACTGCTACCGCTACAAATAAAATTGGCCCTTTTAATGCAAGTTTTACTGGAGATATAGAACTTACTGATCTTAACCCACCTAATAGTTATAAGATTACTGGTTCTGGGAATTCTCCAGTTGGTTTTGCATCTGGTGAAGCGACAGTTAAGTTAGAAGATCATGAAAATGGAACTAATCTTATTTATGAAGTTGAGGCGAATGTAGGTGGAAAAATCGCACAAGTTGGATCTAGATTAATAGATATGACAGCTAAGAAAATGGCAGATATTTTTTTTGGAAAATTTTCCGAATTAGTATCAATTAAAGACAGTTCGATTAGTGAACAGATATCTGAGAAAAAAATTGATCACTCAGCTGATCCTAAACCTAAAAAACAAAATCAAAAAATTTTGATCTACGCTGGAGTTGCGGCAATCTTAGCAATTTTAGTTTATTCTTTTTTTTAAAAACATAGAAAAATCAAAATAAATAGAAACTAAATTTCTAGTAGAAGTAGAAACGGTACAAAATTAGCAATTGCTTCTCAAAATGACTTATGATGTACTAAGAATCTATTCAGGAAGGAGATACTTGATGGCAAAAGTAACATTAGAGGTAAATGGTAAAAAGGTCAGTAAAGAGGTTCCAGACCACACGCTTTTATCGGTTTTTTTAAGAGATAATTTAAATTTAACAGGTACACACGTTGGCTGTGATACCAGCCAATGCGGAGCATGTGTTGTTCATGTTAATGGTAAATCAATAAAAAGTTGTTCAACATTAGCCGCAGATGTTGAAGGATCAAAAGTAACAACTATTGAAGGCTTAGCAAAAGATGGAAAACTTCATCCAATGCAGGCAGCATTTAAAAAGACTCATGGATTACAATGTGGATATTGCACACCAGGCATGGTTATGAGTGCAGTTGATCTTTTACAGACAAAGAAAAATCCAAGTGATCAAGAGATTAGAGAATGGTTAGAGGGTAATATCTGTAGATGCACAGGTTACCAAAATATAGTCGCTGCAGTTAAAGAAGCTGCAACAAAAATGTAAACAATAAAAAAGGAGAATAAAAAAAATGGCGAGTTTAGTTGGATCAAGAGTTGAAAGAAAAGAAGATACAAGATTTTTACAAGGAAAAGGAAGATATACTGCAGATATAAATATAGCTAATCAAACATACGCAGTGTTTGTTAGATCTCCACACGCTAGAGCAAAAATTAAAAGTGTAGATACCTCAAAAGCTTTAAAATCATCAGGTGTTGTTGGTGTATTAACTGGTAAAGAAATAGCTGAGGATAAAATTGGAGGTTTGATTGCTGGTTGGGCAATAAGAAGTGAAGATGGATCTGAAATGAAAGTTCCTGCGAATCCACCTTTAGCGAAAGATGTTGCTAACTTTGTGGGTGAGCCTATCGCAGTTGTCTTTGCAGAAACTTTAGACGAAGCTAAGGAAGGTGCCGAAAAAGTAAAAGTCGATTACAAAGTTTTAAAAGCCGTGGTTGATCCAGCTGATGCAATGAAAAGTGAGGCTATTCATGATGGAGTAGATAAAAATCTTTGTTACGATTGGTTGCTTGGAGATAGAAAAGCAGTTGACGAAGCTTTTTCTAAAGCTGATAAAATAATTAAAGTTGATTTAATAAATAATAGACTTGTTCCTAACGCTATGGAACCAAGAGCTTGTGTAGTTGATTACAACATAGCTTCAGAAGAAATTACTTTGTATACAACAAGTCAAAATCCACATTTATCTAGATTAGTAATGTCAGCATTTGGAAATGTTGCACCTGAAAATAAACTAAGAGTCGTTGCTCCTGATGTTGGTGGTGGATTTGGTTCTAAAATTAATGTTTATAATGAAGAGATAGTTTGTAGTTGGGCTTCAAAAAAAATAGAAAGACCAATTAAATGGGTTGCAGAGAGAACAGAGTCGTTTTTAACTGATACTCATGGAAGAGATCACATTACTCATGCTGAATTAGCAGTAACAAATGATGGTAAGTTTTTAGGTTTTAAGAACGAAACTATTGCAAACTTAGGAGCTTATGCAAGAGTTTTTGGAACTGTAACACCTACTTATTTATTTGGTCCTTGTGCTACAGGTGTTTATATAATTCCTGCTGCATATTCAAATGTAAAAGCAGTATATACCAATACCGCTCCAGTTGATGCTTACAGGGGCGCTGGAAGACCAGAGGCAACTTATACAATTGAGAGATTAGTTGAAAAAGCTGCGATGGAATTAGGAATGGATAAAACTGAGATAAGAATGAAAAATTTTCCGACTCAGTTTCCATTTAAACAAACTTTAGTTCATACTGTAGACTCTGGCGATTATGTAGCTGGATTAGAAAAAGCAAAACAGATGGCAGATTATGCTGGGTTTGAAGCTAGAAAAAAACAATCTGAAGCTAATGGAAAACTAAGAGGAATAGGTGTTTCATCATATTTTGAAGCATGTGGTATTGCACCATCTGCAGCAGTTATGTCTTTAGGTTGTGGAGTAGGACTATGGGAGTCTGCTGAAGTTAGATTTAATCCAACAGGACAGATTTCAGTATTTACAGGTGCCCACAGTCATGGTCAAAGTCATGACACTACTTTTGCACAGATTGCAGCAGATGAGCTAGGAGTGCCTATGGAAAATATAGATGTAGTCCATGGCGATACTGATAAAGGAACATTTGGAATGGGAACTTATGGCTCAAGATCATTGACTGTAGGTGGTATTGCTATTGTAAATGCTTGTAAAAAAATTGTAGAAAAAGGTAAAAGAGTTGCAGCAAAAATGCTTGAGGTGAATTTGGATGAAGTTGAGTTCAAAAATGGAGAATTTGTTGCAATAAAATCCAATAAGAAAAAAACGATAGGTGAAGTTGCTTTTGCTTGTTATCTACCAGGTCAAAGAGATGAAATGAAATCACCAATACCAGAAGGTGATGAACCAGGGTTAATAGAATCCTCTTTCTTTGATCCAGCGAATTTTTCTTTTCCAGCAGGTTCACATATTTGCGAGGTAGAAATAGACCCTGATACTGGAAACGTAAAAGTTGAGAAATATACTGCGGTTGATGATTTCGGAAGAATTGTAAATCCAATGATTGTTGAGGGACAAGTTCATGGAGGTATCGCTCAAGGTATAGGGCAGGCTTTGCATGAAAATACACAATATGATGAAACAGGACAGCTAATGACTGCTTCTTATATGGATTATACGATGCCAAGAGCTGATAACTTTCCAGAGTTTAACTTAGGTTTCACTTGTACCCACGCAACATCAAATCCTTTGGGAGTTAAAGGTTGCGGAGAAGCAGGTGCTATCGCTTCACCACCAACAGTAATGAATGCAGTTATAGATGCATTAGGTGGTCAAGAGATTTCAATGCCTGCAACAGCTGAAAAAGTTTGGGAAGCTTGTAAGGCAATGAAAAAATCAAACGCTAAAGCAGCATAGGAGTAAATATGAAATCATTTAATTATCATGCACCAAAAGATGTTAAAGATGCTTCGAAGTTAGCTTCCTCTAGTTCTGCTTTTTTAGCAGGAGGAATGACAACTATTCCTTCTATGAAATTAGGGTTAGCTAGTTACAAAGATGTAATCGATATTAAAAATATAAAGAAATTATCAGGCATCAAAGTGAGTGGCAAATCTGTAACAATAGGAGCAACTACTAAACATGCAGAAGTTGCTGCATCAAAAGATGTAAAAAAAGCTATCCCTGCTCTTGCAAAATTGGCTGGAAACATTGGTGATGCTCAAGTTAGAAATAGAGGGACAATAGGAGGATCAATATCAAATAATGATCCATCAGCTTGTTACCCATCTGCTTGTATGGCACTTAATGCAATTATTCATACTAATAAAAGATCAATAGATGCAGAAAAGTTTTTTACAGGAATGTTTGATACAGCTTTAAAAAGTGGGGAACTTGTTGAGGCAGTTGAGTTTCAAATTCCGGAAAAAGCCGACTATCAAAAACATCCAAATCCAGCGTCAAGATATGCAATCATTGGAGTTTTTGTTGCCAAACACAAAAAAGATGTAAACGTTGCTGTAACAGGAGCAAAATCTTGTGTTTATATTGATAAAGATTTATCAAAAAAATTAAGCTCAAATTTTTCATCATCTGCAATTGATGGTACAGAAGTAAAATCTTCAGGGATGAATTCTGATATGCATGCATCAGCAGAATACAGAGCTAATTTGGTGTCACTTTATACAAAAAAAGCTGTTGAAGCTTGCTAGTTAAGATTTATATTTCTTCAAATGAAAAACTCATTTGATGAAAAAATTCTTGAAGAGGCAAATGATTGGGTAAATGCTAATCAAAAAGTTGTCTTAGCCACGGTAATCCAAACTTGGGGTTCCTCTCCAAGACAAGTTGGTAGCAGAATGATAGTCAATGAAAAAGGTGACTTTTCTGGCTCAGTTTCAGGAGGATGTGTCGAGTCTGCAGTCGTGAGAGAATGCATTGGTTTAATTAAAGATAATAAACCTTGTAAAAAATTAGAGTTTAAAGTCTCAAATGAAAGTGCTTGGGAAGTAGGTCTTGCTTGTGGTGGTGAAATAGCTGTCTATTTAGAACAAGTAAATTAATGAAACTTCAAACTTTAAAATCAATTATTGAAAAAAAGAAAAACAAATCTGAATTTGCAATAATTACTAATTTATCTAATGGCGAGAGCGAAATTTTTGAAAAAGATAAATCTCTAAGTAAAGAAATGCAGATTTATTCAAATCAAATTAATGAATTTTTCAAATTAAAAAAAAATGGAGTAATAGAAAATTCAGAAATATTTGTTGAAACTTATGTGTTGCCAATAAAGGTAATTGTGGTTGGGGCCGTTCATATTGCTCAATATTTAGTGGACTTTTCAAAGAGCTTAAATTTTGAAATTTCCATAATAGATCCAAGAGGTTATTTTGCGTCAGAACAAAGATTTCCCGACATGAAAATTATAAACAAATGGCCCGATGAAGCTTTCAAAGAAATTGAAACAAATGAAAATACTGCATTAATAGCTTTAACACATGACCCAAAAATAGATGATCCAGCATTACAACATGCATTAAAGAAAAAATTTTATTATATAGGAGCTCTTGGAAGTAAAAAAACTCACGAAAACAGGTGTCAAAGATTAAAAGAGGCTGGATTTAGTGGTGAACAAATTAATTCAATTCATGGACCAATTGGAATTAAATTAGGTGGTAGATCTGCACCAGAAATAGCTTTATCAATAATTGCTCAATTAGTTTCTGAAACATATAAAAAGTGATCAAGGCAATTTTATTAGCAGCTGGTCAATCTAAAAGATTAAAATCTGAAAATAAATTAATAAAACTTTATAAAAAAAAACCTTTAATAAATCATTCTTTAAACGCACTGCATAAAAGTAAAGTTAATAAAGTTATTGTGGTTCTTGGTTATCAAAAAAAAGAACTTCAGAAATTAATTAAAAAGAATAATAAAAATATTTTTACGTACAATAAAGAATATAAAAAAGGAATGGCCTCTTCAATAAAAGTAGGTTTAAGAAAAGTAAATAAAAAAGATAAAGGATTTATAATTGTCCAGTCCGATATGCCATTTATAAAATCATCTGATATCAATAAAATCTACAATTCAATAAAATCTAAAAGATATTTAATTTATGTGTTGAAATACAGAAATAAAGTAGGGAACCCAATCGGTTTTGATATATCAACTATGAAAAAATTTAAAAGGGTAAAAGGAGATGTTGGAGCAAAATTTATGGTAAAAAGACTTAAAAAAGAAACTAAATTTATAAGAATAAATAATCTTAAATCTTTTAAAGATTTCGATAAAGTTTCAGATTTTAGAACTTAACTTACTAAAATTTATTCTAAAGAGTAAAAGAATTATTAAAATTATTAAAAAAATAAGTGGTTTAAAAAATATAGTTTTTGATAACCAAATAAAATGTAAAACACCAAAAATAGAGATTAAATAGATTAAACTATGTAATTTTTTCCAATTTTGTTTTAGAAGTCTTACCATTTTATCCGATGAAGTTATTGCAAGTGGAATTAACAAAAGCCATGCAGAGAAGCCAATAAATACAAATTTCTTTTTTAATACATCGTTTATTAATGGATAAAAATCAAACCTGTAATCAAGTCCAACATAACTTAACATATGTATTGATGCATACAAAAAAGCAAACAGTCCAAGCATTCTTCTAAACTTAATCCATTCTGAAGATTTTGTAATTTTTTTGAGGGGTGTCATTGAAAGAGTTAAAAGAATAAAGATTAAAGTCCATTCACCAAAATGATTTATGATCCTGTCTACCGGTTCTGGTCCTAATTGATCATAAAATATTTGATAAGTAATTATATAAATTGGCCAAAGCGATATTAAAAAGACAGCAGGCTTAAAATAATTTCTCAATTTTTTTAGTAGTTCTTTTTTAAATCCATACCACTATAAAGATGAGCAACCTCATCTCCATAGCCGTTGAACATCAAAGTTTTTATCCTTGGAGCTAAAATGCTTTCACCAATTACTCTCTCTGTAGCTTGGGACCATCTTGGATGATCAACTTCAGGATTTACATTAGAGTAAAAACCATACTCTCTTGGCGAAGCATTTTTCCATGCAGTATTAGGCATATTTTTTGTTAGTTTGATTTTGACTATTGATTTCGCACTTTTAAATCCATATTTCCATGGAATGAATATTCTTAAAGGTGCTCCATTTTGGTTAGGTAAAGTTTTACCATATAAACCTGTCACAACAGTGGTTAGAGGATGCATAGCTTCATCCAATCTTAAACCTTCAATGTAAGGCCAGTTTAAAACAGGATATCTCTGACCAACCATTTCTTCTGGATTATAAACTGTTTCAAATTCAACAAACTTGGCTGTTGGTTTAATTTGAACTTTATTCAGTAATTCACTTAATGAAAAACCTAACCAGGGTATAACCATTGACCAACCTTCAACACATCTAAGCTTTAAAATTCTTTCTTCAGATTTAATTGCTAAAATTTCTTCAATAGAAAGCTCCAGAGATTTTTCGACCTCGCCTTCAATTTTAACACTCCATGGTCTTGTGGTAAAATTTTTTGCTCTTCTGTGAGGATCACTTTTACCAGTGCCGAATTCATAAAAGTTATTATAAGTTGTTATGTCTTCATAACTATTTGGTTCATTTAGATTACTGGCTTTAGCATTAATTAATGGAACTGAGCTTAATGTAAGTGCACCTAATCCATAGCTCATAGATTTAATGAAAGATCTTCTATCATCATAAATTTTTTCAGGAGTGATTTCTGAATATTTATACTTTTTCATTATTTATTGGATTTCCTTTTAACCAAGCACTATCTTCATTTTCATAATGTTCTTTTTTCCATATCGGAGATCTTTTTTTTATTTCCTCTATTATATATCTTGATAGTACATATGCTTGATCTCGATGTTTGCAAGCGACTGCGATAATTATACTTATCTCACCTAATTTTAAATGTCCTTTTGCATGTTCAATAAATACTGCTTTATCTTTGATATTTAGTTTTTGATCTGCTTCATTGTAAATTTCTTCAAAACTTTTGATCACCATTTCGTCATGACTATCATAAGTAATTCCAGTCACTGTTTTATTATCATTGACATTTCTTACAGTGCCTAAAAAATAGATTGAAGCTCCAAACTTAGAGTCTTTGATAAATTTTTCAGCTTTTGAGATAAGTATTTTTTCTTTTTTTGAGTCTACTATCTTTGAATGAAAAAGATTATTTTTTGGGTTTTGGATCATAGATATATTTTTTGATAATATTCTTTAAACTAAAAAGTCTATTTTCAATTTTTTTTTCTGTATTAAGTGTATTTCCTGTTTTATTTAAAATTGCTAAACCAGAGTCACCAAAATTTACATCAAGAGTTAGATTATCAGTATTTTGATTATAAATTTCTATTAACTTTTCGAATATAGATCTATTAATTTTCTCAACAAAATCATTATCTCTATAGGCTCCCCTTACATAAGGTAACCATACAACATCATCAATGAATATTATGCCATTGTTTTTTAAAAAATAAAAATAATGATAAAAAACTTTTCTAACATGATTAGGCTCATGAAGACTATCGATATATAATATATCAAATTTTTTATCTATGATTTTTGAGCCTATAAACTCAAAGTTATCATCTGATGAATGTATAAAATTCCATCTTTTATTTTTACTTACACCACTACAATCATCTATGTCTATTGAAGTTAAATATCCATCATTACGATCACATATCTCTAAAAACATCTGAGTGGAATTACCTTTTTGCACTCCAAGCTCGAGTATATTAGGTTTATCTATGTTCAAAATTTTATTTTTTATAATTTCTAATTTTTTGTTTTCAATGTAGCTCATATCTAAAAAAAAAATAAATATCAGCCACCTCCAATAGGTGGTATAATACTAATCTTTTGATCTTTTGTGATTTTATAATTGTCGCTAATTATTTCATTATTTTCTGAACAAAATGCTGAAGATTTTACAACTTTGATAAAGTTTTCATTACCTTGAAAATTTTTATCTATATATTTAATTATTTCATTCCTCAAATCATCTATTGAAGCTTTATTTTGAATTTCAATCTCTAAGTGATCTTTATCACTAAAATCTCGACTTGCTCCAAATAGTTCTAATTTAATTTTCAATTTATTTCTTTACCTTTTTTGAATGGATCTAGTAGTAGTTTTTTGTGATTATATTTATATTGTTTATTATTATAATGGAGTGAATTAACAACCAGTATTCTTGAATTTTCCATATCGATTAAAATAGCATTTCCACCATATCCACCCATCCCAAAGATAATCTTATCTTTTAATCCTGGATAATCCATATGGAATTGACCTCCATAAGATTTGGTACGATTATAAAAAGGCTCTTCTTGTTGTTTGCTTCCTTTTGGTATTCTTCTTTTATAAATTTCTTTTAAATATTTTCCAACACAAGTATCATTCTGATAATCATCCATTATAGCTTTAGCTATTCTGAGATAGTCAAATCTCGTTGCCATTATGTTAGGATGTCCATTTCCAAAATGTTCATTAAAACTAGTGTAGCCATAACGAATGCTATTTTTGATCTTTATTTTATCGTTGAAAACCCTGCTATAAAATTTGTCATAATCTTCACTAATTTTAAATTTCATATAGTTTAAAATTAATTGAGTGACAAATCCATTGTAATTGTATCTTTCCTTAGATTTTTTTGTATTTTGGTTGTTAAAGTGAAAGCGCATGGTTGTTGCAATATCTTCGTCTTCATATGGGCCTAGTTTACTAGTACCATCATCAAATTCATCGATATATTTTTGATCACCAGTATTCATATTTAAAAAATTAATTAATTTTTGATCATGATAAAGAGAATCTTTTATTATAGGCCAGTCATTTACTCTAGCATCAACTCCATCAATATAACCCTCACATATTGCGTGACCTACTAAATAAGAAGTTACTGACTTACCCATTGACATTGAATAAAATTTTGTTTCATTATTCAAAAACTCTCCCAGTCTTTCTTTAGGAGAAAGTTCGTCAATTAATACTTCACCATCTTGATAATATAAATAACTAAGGATACCTTTGGTTTTCATTTGCTTTTTTACAAATTTATCTTCAATTAAGTTTAATTTAAAATCGTAGGAACTATTTGTCGGTTTAAACTCTTTTAAATGTTGACTTCTATCTTTATATGAATATTTCCATAAATAATAAATCAGCGTATCTCTGTTTGGGTTTGAATGATAGGCAATATTAGTAGCTGATAATGCTTTATTTTTTATTTTGATATTTAGATTGTGAGATCCTTGCTCATTTAAATATTGATGATGGCCGTTTTCAGAAAGCCACTTATTAAAAAACCAATTTAAATTCTCAGCAAATAGATTGCTCGAAGCAAATAAGCTCAAAGTAAGGATTATAACTATTTTTTTCATTTTTTAAGTTTAGATGAAAACTTTAAGTTTTCATTATTAAATTTAGATTTATTTTGATTAATAAAGTCATCCATTATTTTAATTTTTTCTTCCTCAAATTCAGCAACTTTTCTCTCAGTAAGATCAACATATAAAGCTAGAATCTCAATTGTTGAGGCTAAAAATTTTTTCTTTTTATGTATCATTTCCATTTTATATTGAAGCCTCTTTTTATCGTGATCAAAATAAACACAATTGATATCAACTTCATCATTTAGCTGAAGTTCTTGATTATAAGTGATATGAGACTCCACAATCATAGTACTTTTCTTTGTTGTTTTTGCGGAGTGTTCACCCATTTGAAAAATATTATTTAATGTATCAGCACCATATTTATCAAACATTAATAGATAATATGAAACATTCATATGATCGTTATAATCAATCCAATCTTTAATTACTTTTTGAGTACTTAGATAGACGGACATTAAATATTAAAAAATATTTTTTAGGAACTCAGGTAGGCCATCTGGATTTTTCCATAATCCACTTTTTCCACCTTCTTTGATTAACAACTTGACGTTATCAATTTTTAGATGGGGATTTACTATTTTACTTAAATCATAAATAGTTATTAAAGCAGCGTTAACACCCATAATAGCTTCCATCTCAACACCCGTTTTTGCAACTGCTGAAACCACACAGAAAACCTCAAGTGAGTTATCTACTTCATTCATTATGATCTTAGTAGCTGTATGATCAATTGGAAGTGGATGGCATAAGGGAATTAGTTCACTTGTTTTTTTAACTCCTAATACAGCTGATATCTCAGCTAAAGTAACTGGGTCTCCTTTAGGCATTTTTTTGTTTTTAATTAAATCAAAAACTTCTTTTCCCAAATAAATTTTTCCAGAAGCTAATGCTCTTCGGAATGTTTCCTTTTTTGTAGAAACATCAACCATATTAAAAGAATTTTTTTGAAATATTTCTTTTGCCCAATCTTTAAGTTCTTCTTGATTAACAATTTTTAAATTTTTCATTTAACCGCCTGTTTTTGATAGATTTTTTGTTAATCCAGTTTCTCCAAGTTCAAGATAATGTGATTCTTTTTTAAACTTCATTTGTCCTAAAATTAAATCTTTCAATTCTTCAGTTTGCTCATCTTTTTGTAATAAATGTCTTATACTTATTCCGGTATTTCCAAACAAACAAAGTCTTAAATCACCTTTTGATGTAATTCTAAGACGATTACATGATTTACAAAAATCTTTTGA
>CACKMG010000011.1 GCA_902601235.1 uncultured Pelagibacteraceae bacterium | reverse complement strand
CCCGTGAAAGGAAATAAAAGATTTAATATTCTCTCTAATTGGGATAAAGAAATGTTAAAAAATTCTGAGTATATCGCTTTATTTCCAAACGTGATGATAGGTTTACATGTTGATCATTTTTATGTTTTTTGGTTAGAACCATTATCAATGAATAAAACAAGGGAACATATGCAAATGTATTATGTTGGAAATGAAAGTGCTAATGGAGAAGAGTTACAAGAATTAAGAAGAGAAAATTTAAGATTTTGGAAGGATGTTATGTTAGAAGATATCAACGCAATTGAAGGAATGCAAGAGGGAAGAAATTCACCAATTTATAATGGTGGATATTTTTCACCTATAATGGATCAACCTACTCATCAATTTCATAAATGGGTAGCAAATAGTTTAATATGAAAATTATTTTAATAATGGGATTACCTGGATCAGGTAAAACAACTTTAGCAAATGAGTTAGCTCCATTGTTTAATGCAAAGAGACTTAATGCTGATGAAGTTAGAAAACAAGCTAATGATTGGGATTTTTCCGAGGATGGAAGAAAAAGGCAATCCAAAAGAATGGCAGAATTTGCTTTAAAGATGAGAGAAGATGGAAGTTATGTTGTTGCAGATTTTATATGTCCAACACCTGAAGCAAGAAATTTATTTCCAGCTGATTATATAATTTGGGTAGATACAATAAAAAAAGGAAGATTTGATGATACTAATAAAATGTTTGTGAAACCTGATAACTATGACTTTCATGTTACTACACAAGATGCTAAAAATTGGGCACCAAAAATATATAAGGACATAAAAAAATGACATATCAGTGGGATAATAAAAAGCCAACAGCACAAATGCTAGGAAGATGGCAACCATTTCATGATGGTCATTACACTTTATTTAAAGAAATTATCAAAAAAACTGGACAAGTTTGTATTCAAATAAGAGATGTACAAGGAGTAGATGATAATCCTTTCGATTTTGATACAGTTAAAAAAAATATAGAAGATAGACTTAATCCAGAGTTTGAAGGTCGTTTTAAAATTATGTTAGTTCCTAATATTACAAATATTTGTTATGGTAGAGGGGTTGGTTACAAAATTGAAGAGATAGTGTTGTCAGAGGAAATACAAAAAATATCCGCAACTAAAATAAGAGCCAAAATGAGAGAAGAAGGCAAACTCAAATAGAATTTTTGATGAATATATTAGTGAAGAACTTATCCAGCGGTATATCTATAGTTCAAATTAATGATCCTAAAACATATAATTCATTATCTTTTAAAAATTTAAATGATCTAATTAAAGTTCTAAAAAAACTTGATCAAGATAAAAAAACAAAAGTAATTATCATAGAAGGTGCTGGAAAAGGTTTTAGTGCAGGTCATAACCTCAAAGAAGTAAAAAGTTTAAAGGTAAGAAACAAATATCAAAAATTATTTAATCTTTGTTCTAAGTTAATGCTACAAATAGTAGAGGGTAATAAGCCTGTTATTGCCAAAGTGCATGGAGCGGCATATGCAGCTGGTTGTCAATTAGTTGCTAGTTGTGATCTAGCCTATAGTACTAAAGAAGCATTATTTGCTACACCAGGTGTAAACATAGGGTTATTTTGTAGTACACCAATGGTTGCTGTAAGTAGAAAAATTAATAAAAAACCAATGATGAAAATGCTGCTTACAGGCGAGCCAATTAAAGCAAATTTTGCAAAAGAAATCGGTTTAATTAATGATTGTTTTTCAAAATCTAAATTAAATAATGAGGTTTTAAAAATTGCAAAAAAGATTGCATCTAAATCAAATCTAACAATTAAAATTGGCAAACGAACATTTTATAAACAATTAGAAATGCCTCTTAGAAAAGCTTACGCTCATACCAGCAAAATGATGACAGTAAATATGATGGCCCTGGATGCTAAAGAGGGAATTTCAGCTTTTTTGGAAAAAAGAAAGCCAAAATGGAAAAATAGATAATGAATAAAAATATTTTACTTATTTTTTTTTTAATAGTTGGAATAATAATTATTTATAACTTTAGAGGCCATAATCAAAATAAAGCAATTGAAGCATGTATTGCTGGGAGTAAAAAGTTAGATACCCCTATGACAGTTGAAGAAGCTAAAGAGTTTTGTAAGCAAAAAATCCAAAATAAAAAATGAACAATATAAAAGAAATCCTCTCAAAATATAAAAAGATTGCAATGGTTGGGGTTAGCAATGATCCTACAAAAGCATCAACCATTGTCATGAAATATATGCAGAAATATGGTTTTCAAGTTTACCCAGTAAATCCTAAAGCTGAAGGGCAAAAAATTTTAGGAGAAGACGTGTGTGGTAAAATTACCGATATTAAAGATGAAGTTGATATAGTAAATGTATTTAGACCTTCAAAAGAAGCTTTAGATATAGCTAAAGATACAATTAACATTAAAGCAAAAGTTTTGTGGTTACAGCTTGGTATCAAAAATCTGGAGGCAAAAAAATTGGTTGAACAAAAAAAAATTGAATATATTGAGAATAGATGTACTAAAATGGAATATCAGAAACATTTTTTAAAAGTGAGACAAGCTTTCCCTGTTCTCCAAGATTAAATGAAAAAAATTTTTATTGTTTATGGTCACTACAATGACAAATCTTTTAATGCATCTATAAGAGATACTTTTTTAGAAACAGTTAATAACAACGGTCACTCTACAGATGTTGTTGATTTATATAAGGAGAAATTTGATCCAGTTTTCTCAGGAGAGGAACCTAATGAGGATGTATTAAATCACAGAAAAAGAATAGAAAATTCTGATGTAATAGTCTTAATCGCTCCAATATGGAATTTTAGAATGCCAGCTATTGTTGAAGGATGGATAGATAAAGTTCTTGCACCACCATGGGCATTTAGATTTAAAAAATTGTTTGGAAATTATGGATATCCTTTAGGAAATTTAAAAGGAAAAAAAGCAGTTATATTTTGCACTTACGGATCTCCACAATTTGCTGTTCGAACTTTTTTTCTTAATATGCCAACAAAAAGACTGAGACGGGGAGTATTTAATATATGCGGCATAACGGATGTTATATATCGAAGATACTTTGCTGTACCTTTCGTTGGCGATAAAAAAAGAAAAAAATTCTTAGAAGATGTTAAAAAAACTGCAAACAATATCTAGTACTTTTTTAATTTTTTTAATTTCAGTATCAATTTCAAAAGCAGATTTACTAAAACCTAATAGTGATATTAAACCTGACAGAGTTATAGAAATTCAATTATTAGGACTTCAAAATAATGACCTTATCTATAAGGATAGTGGCATAGAGCAGACTTGGAACTTTGCCCATCCTAACAATAAAAAAGTTACTGGACCTTTAGATAAATTTAAAAGAATGATTAAAGGAGACTCTTATCAAATGATGATTAATCACTTAAGTCACACCATAACAAAGCTTGGAAGTGGTGAAAATTGGGCTCAATTTGAAGTGATCCTTTTAGATAAAGATAAAATTTATCATAAGTTTAACTGGCAAGTTGAAAAGTATGAAACAGATGGTCCACTAAAAGACTGCTGGCTTACAACTATGGTCTCCAGCCCAATCCCATTAGGGAGCTCCATATGATTAAAAATGACAATTTTGTTTCGTTATGAATAAAAATTTAGTAGGAATCGCTTAATGAAATCAAAAACTAAAGTTGTTGTAGTAGGTGGTGGTGTCGTTGGAGTAAGTGCTCTTTATCATTTAGCAAAAAAAGGCTGGTCTGATGTCGTTTTAGTTGAGAGAAAAGAACTTACATCTGGATCAACTTGGCATGCAGCAGGATTACTTCCGCTGTTTAATATGAGTTATTCAGTTGGTCAATTGCATAAGTATGCAGTAAATCTTTATAAAACATTAGAGGAAGAGACTGGAAAAAATGTTGGCTTTAGTGTTGTTTCAAATATTCGTTTAGCCAGTACTAAAGACAGAATGGATGAATATCATCAATATGCTGGTGTTGCTAAAACAATTGGAGTTGATGTAAAATTTTTAACACCACAACAAGTAAAAGAAATTTGGCCTTTATGTCATACCGATGATTTAATTGGCGCAATTCAACATCCTGAGGATGGATACATTCAGCCAGCTGATTTAACACAAGCTTTAGCTGCAGGTGCAAGAAATAGGGGAGCCGAGATTTATAGAAATACCGCTGTTACAGCAATCAGACAAACAAAAAGTGGCTGGGTAGTTGAGACAGATAAAGGTTCAATTGAATGTGAACATGTTATTTCTTGCTCAGGAAATTTTGCGCGTCAAACAGGTGAAATGGTTGGATTAGACATTCCAGTAATACCTGTTGAACATCAATATATTGTTACAGAGCCACATCCAGAAATTCAAAAAAGAAAAAAAGCAGGATTGTCTGAGATGGGAGTCTTAAGAGATAGTGATAGCAGATGGTATATGAGAGAAGAAGCGGGAGGATTAATATTAGGTCCTTATGAAGATGGTGCTCCAGCTTGTTATGTTGAAGGACCATCAAAAGACTCTGAATACGAATTATTTCAAGAAGATTTAGATCGACTGGCACCTCATATTGAAGGCGCTATTCACAGAGTTCCAGCTTTTGGTGAGGTGGGAGTTAAAAAAGTTTACAATGGAGCAATTTGTTATACGCCTGACGGCAATCCAATAGTTGGTCCAGCTTGGGGATTGAAAAATTTTTGGATTAATGAGGGGCATAGTTTTGGTATCACAGCTGCTGGTGGTGCAGGTTGGCAACTAGCAGAGTGGATTGTTGATGGGGAACCAACAATTGATATGCTTGGTGTTGAACCTAGACGTTATGGAAATTACGCAACCAAATCTTATTTAAAAGCAAAAAACGAAGAAGCCTATAGCCATGTTTTTATTGTTCATTATCCTGATGAGGAAAGACCAGCTGCAAGACCATTAAGAACGTCTCCATGTTATGAAAGAATGAAAGACTTAGGTGCTGTGTTTGGTCAAAAGTTTGGTTGGGAGAGACCCAATTTTTTTGCAACAGATGGTATGGAGCAAAAAGATGATTGGTCATTTAGAAGATCAAAATGGTTTGATGCAATTAAGAAAGAGTGTCAGAATGTAAAAGAAAATGTAGGTCTATTAGATATGACGGCATTTGCAAAATGTCGAATTAAAGGTCCTAAAGCCGAGGAATTTTTAGATTATTTAGTTGCAAATAAACTTCCAAAAAAAATTGGCAGAATAAATCTATGTCATGCACTTAATACCAAAGGTGGAGTTCATTCAGAATTTACAATCATGAAAGAGGCTGAAAACAGCTATTATCTTGTTTCTGCAGGTGCAAATTTAAGATTAGATCACGATTGGATTCAAAAATGGATGCCAACTGATGGATCAGTAATATTTGAAGATTTAACCAATAGCACAGGGGTACTTGTTGTAGCTGGACCAAAAGCAAGACAATTAATGCAAAAAGTTTCCACAGATGATTTTTCAAATGAAAACTTTAAATGGTTAACAGCTAAAAATGTTAATGTCGGTTATGCTCCAGTAAATGCAATGAGAGTAAACTTTGTTGGAGAACTGGGTTGGGAATTACATCATCCAATTGAATACCAAAATCATATTTTTGATAAATTAATGGAAGCTGGAAAAGATTTAGGACTGAAACCTTTTGGAATAAGAGCAATGAATAGTTTAAGAATTGAAAAATCTTACAAATTAGTAGGAACAGAATTATCGATTGAATATTCTCCATACGAGTCTGGCTTAGATAGATTTGTCCATCCCAATAAAGGAAATTTTATAGGTCTCGAAGCATTAAACAAGTGGAGAGAAAAAGGTTTTGATAATAAATTAGTTACTCTCGAAGTTCATAATACAACTGACTCAGATGTATTAGGAAATAACCCAATTTATAAAGATGACAAGGTTGTTGGAAGAGCGACAGGTGGTGAATATGGATTTAGATTAGATAAGTCAATTGCATTAGCAATGGTCAAACCAGACTTGGCTAATATAGGGGAGAAACTTAAGGTTGATATTTTAGGCAAGATGTATGAAGCTACAATATTAGATGAAAGTCCTTATGATACTGAAAATAAATTATTGAGAGCTTAATGAAAATTTTAGTCGCAGTAAAAAGAGTTATAGATTACAACGTTCAAATTCGAGTTAAGGAAGATAACACAGGTGTGGTAACTGACAATGTTAAAATGTCTACTAATCCACCTGATGATAATGCAATCGAAGAAGCAGTAAAAATTAAAGAGTCTGGTAAAGCAACAGAAGTCGTTGCAGTAAGTATTGGCGAAGAGAAAGCTCAAGAAACTGTTCGTAAAGCTTTAGCAGTTGGAGCAGATAGAGGAATACTTGTTAAGACTGATGGTATAATTGAACCGCTTGCTGTTTCTAAGTTGTTACAGAAAATTGTTGAAAAAGAAAAACCAGATTTAGTTTTTATGGGCAAACAGGCAATTGATGATGATTGTAATCAAACAGGTCAAATGCTAAGTGCACTTTTAAATTGGCCTCAAGCAACTTTTGCATCTAAAATTGAAATCAAAGATGGTAAATTAGAAGTTACTAGAGAGATAGATGAAGGTTTAGAAACAATTGAAATTAATGTTCCAGCAATAGTAACTTGTGACTTAAGATTAAACGAGCCACGATACGCATCATTACCAAATATAATGAAAGCAAAGAAAAAGCCTATAGAGCAATTAAATGCGTCAGATTTAGGGGTAGATATAAATCCTAGAATCGAGCAAGTTAAAGTTGAAGAGCCACCGAAGAGAAAAGCTGGAATAAAAGTATCAAGTGTAGCTGAGTTGGTTCAAAAATTAAAAAATGAGGCTAAAGTAATATAATGTCGGTGTTATTAATTGCAGAACATAACAACAAAGAATTAAAGTCATTTACACTTAATGCAAGTACAGCAGCTTCTAAAATTGATAATGATGTGCATGCAGTAATTATTGGACATAATTGTGATGAAGCTGCAAAAGCTCTTTCAGAATTACCATTAATCAAAAAAGTTATCCAGGTTGAAGCTGCTCACTATGAAAACTTTGTTGCTGAAAATTTTGCTCCAGTAATTGTAAAATTAGCTGAAAACTATTCACATATTGTCAGTTCGGCAAATACTTTTGGCAAAAATTTGATGCCAAGAATTGCTGCTGCTTTAGATACATCTCAAATAAGTGATATTATCAAAGTTATTGCGCCTGATACCTTTTTAAGACCGATATATGCAGGAAACGCTTTTGCAACAGTTAAAAGTAAAGATGCAAAAAAATGTGTAACCATCAGACCCACATCTTTTGATCCATGCGAAAGCTCAGGTGGATCGGCCCCAATTGAAAAAGCAGATCCTGGAGAGGAATTTGTAAAAACAAAATTTATTAAAAGAGAAGAAGTAAAATCAGATAGACCCGAACTTGGTACAGCGAGAGTTGTTGTTTCTGGTGGAAGAGGAATGCAGAGTGGTGATAATTTTAAATTAATAACTTCTTTAGCTGATAAATTAAATGCAGCTATTGGAGCTTCAAGAGCAGCAGTTGATGCAGGATATATAAGTAATGATCATCAAGTTGGTCAAACGGGAAAAGTTGTTGTTCCTGATTTGTATATTGCAGTTGGTATCTCAGGTGCTATTCAACATTTAGCTGGTATGAAAGAAAGTAAAGTGATCGTGGCAATCAATAAAGATGGTGAAGCGCCAATTTTTAGTGTCGCAGATTATGGACTTGAAGCTGATCTTTTTGAGGCAGTTCCTCAGTTCTTGGAGGAATTGAACAAATTAAACACTATACAAAAATAATATAATCTGTAAAAAAATGTATATGTCCAGAGAGACAATGGAATATGATGTAGTTATTGTAGGCGGCGGTCCATCAGGACTGGCTGCAGCTATTAGATTAAAACAACTAAATTCAGAATTAAATATTTGTTTGTTGGAGAAAGCATCTGAAATAGGTGCACATATTTTAAGTGGAAATGTTTTTGAAACAAGAGCTTTAGATGAATTAATTCCTGGTTGGAAAGAATTAAATGCGCCCATCAAAACTAAAGTTACTAGAGAAAAATTTTTGTTTTTAGGAAAAAATAAATCATTAAGCTGGCCAACCTGGTTACTTCCAGCAGTTCAAAAAAATCATAAAAATTATATTATTAGCCTTGCAAACTTATGCCGATGGCTTGCAGAACAAGCTGAGGCACTTGGTGTTGAAATTTTTCCAGGATTTCCGGCAAGCGAAATATTATATAACGATGATGGCTCTGTTAAAGGAGTTGCAACCCAAGATATGGGTTTAGATAAAGAAGGAAACAAAAAAGATAGTTATGAACCTGGTATCGACCTTATTGGTAAAATAACCGTTTTTGCAGAAGGCTGTAGAGGTCATTTAGGTAAACAATTAATTAATAAGTTTGAATTAGATAAAGGAAAAGATCCACAACAATATGGAATTGGTTTTAAAGAAATTTGGGAAATAGATAAGAAAAATCATGAAGAGGGTATGGTCATGCATACGGCTGGCTGGCCATTAGATAAAAATACTTATGGAGGAAGTTTTATTTATCATGCTGAAAATAAACAAGTTTTTTTAGGCTATGTCATTGGATTAGATTATAAAAATCCTCACCTATCTCCTTTCGATGAATTTCAAAGATTTAAAACTCATCCAGCAATCAGAAAAATTATTGAAGGAGGAAAAAGAATTTCTTATGGAGCGCGAGCTTTAATTGAAGGTGGTTTTCAAAGTTTACCAAAAATGTTTATGCCAGGAGCGTTACTTATTGGATGTGATGCAGGTACACTTAATATGCCTAAAATAAAAGGCTCACATACAGCCATGAAAAGTGGAATGATAGCCGCAGAAACTATTAATGAACATTTTAAATTGAAAAAAGATTTATCGGTCTTTGAGGAAAAATTCAAAAACAGCTGGGTTTATGACGAGCTTTATAAGGCTAGAAATGTCAAACCAAGTTTTAGCTGGGGTCTTATTTTGGGTATTATTTTTACAGGAATAGATCAAATTTTATTTAGAGGTAGAATGCCTTTTACTTTAAAACATAAACATGCTGATCACGAGACACTTAAGCCAGCTAATGAAATGCCTAAAATCGAATACCCAAAACCTGATAATATCATCACATTTGATAAAACAAGCTCGGTATATTTAACTGGTACAAATCACGCTGATAATCAACCGGTGCATTTGAAATTGAAAGATCCATATTTGCCAATTAATTATACTTTAGAAAAATTTGATGAACCTGCTCAAAGATATTGTCCAGTTGGAGTTTATGAAGTTCAAAATGAAAACAATGTACAAAAGTTTGTGATTAATTCTCAAAACTGTATTCATTGCAAAACTTGTGATATTAAAGAACCATCACAAAATATTACTTGGGTCACCCCAGAAGGTGGTGGTGGACCTAAGTATGGCAACATGTAATTAAGATAGATCTATTGCAAATTTCTTTAAAGTTTCAATTGGTAAAATTTTAAGTGTATTTTCGTGAGTACTCTTTAAAAATATTGGACAACCCTTGCCAGCTTCTACTGCACGAGCATACCAAGTAGCACAAACACACCATCCATCACCATCCTTTAAACCAGGAAATCCAAATTCAGGATGCGGGGTAATTAAATCATTCCCAGCTTCTTTACACCATTCTAAAAATTCTGTTGTAACTTTTGCACAAACTGTGTGTAAACCATGATCATTTTCATCAGTATTGCAACATCCATCTCGATACCATCCTGTAAGTGGATCATTAGAACAATTTTCTAAATTTTCTCCAAGAACATTTTTTTGTATATTAAACTTTTTCTGCATATACATTATAAATGTGATCATCTACATAAGCATTAAAAGAGACCGATCTTCTTTCCTCATCAGTTTCCTTAAATGGATAAACTGTATGCATCATATAATTTGGAAAAAAATAAAATTCACCAACTTTTGGTTTTATCATAAAAGTTGATTGACTTAAGAATTGTTTTGTTCCATGGATTAATTCTAATTGTCCATTCGGATTATTTTTTTTTCCTTCTTGTGATTTGTTTCCAAGATCCTTAGGAACTTTTAAATAACCTACACCAGAAATGTGTCCATTATGCCAATGAGTAGGATTATAATCACCTTTGAATTGTCTTACAGCCCAAGAATTTATTAACTTAAATTTTGTAATTTGTGGTAATCCAGAAAGTTTAATCCAGTTTCCTACACAGATCCCTAAAAATTTTAACCAACCAGAAGACTCACAAAATTTATTATCTAATATTAATTCCTGAGTTACCTGACCTGCTAGCGTATTACCATGATCTTGAGATTTAGATTTTTTTTGATCTTTAATTGTGTCATCTATGTAATTATTAAGTTTTAAAATCATATCTTCCGGTATTTTTACTTTTGCTATCGTAGGTCCAAAAGGTTTAGCAATTTGTATATCAAGTTTTTCCACGATTATTTAAATTTTTGTTGGATTAGGTTGACCTTTGTATACTTTTTCTGGATCGAATTTTTTTTCTTTCTCTAAAAATTTCATCTTAATTTTTCTACCATTATCTATTGGCCCTAAAGGAATGGATCTATAAAAACATGATCTATATCCAACGTGACAACTAGAACCATTACCAATATCAACAGTTAACCATATAGAATCTTGATCATCGTCAATTCTGATTTCAGTTACTTTTTGAACATAACCACTAGTTTTACCTTTGTGCCAGATAGCATTTCGAGATCTACTAAAATAATGAGCTTCTTTAGTTTCTATAGTCTTTTTTAATGCTTCAACATTCATAAAACCATGCATAAGAATATCTTTAGTCTTTTCACACATAGTAATCACAGGGATTAATCCATTATTATCAAATTTTGGTGACAAAAGATTTCCCTCTTCAATTTCAACTACGTTTTCTCTTTTTTTGAACATTTTCGGTGATTATGTAGCACATATATAGATATATTAAATATTTTAAAAAGAAGCATTTATAGGTATAAAACGACCAATGAAACTTGTAAAAAATACAGAAGACAATAAATCTTTAAAAAAAGTCACTGACAAAGAAGCGGAAGAGGCTTTTAGAACTATTCTTTCTTGGATGGGGGAAGATCCGAATAGAGAAGGTTTATTGGAAACCCCAAAAAGAGTAGTTAAAGCTTTTAAAGAATATTTCAAAGGTTATAATGAAGATCCAAGTCAAGTTTTAGATAAAACTTTTGGTGACGTTGATGGTTATGATGATATGGTCATACAAAAGAATATATCTGTACAAAGTCATTGTGAGCATCATATGGCACCAATTATTGGAAAAGCTCATGTAGCTTACATTCCAAAAAAAAGAGTTGTAGGATTAAGTAAATTAGCGAGAGTGGTTGAAGTTTTTTCGAAAAGATTACAAACTCAAGAGAGACTAACTATGCAAATTGCGAATACACTAATGGAGTCTTTAGACGCAAAAGGTGTTGCAGTTACTATAGACTCAACCCATCAATGCATGACTATGAGAGGTATTAAGAAAGAACAAGCTACAACTGTAACAAATTATTATTTAGGTCAATTTAAGGAAGATCTTAGTTATCAAAATAGATATCTAAGATTCATTAGTATAGCAAAAGAATAAAAGTGTCTGATCAATTTAAAGCCTTAGTCTTAAATCAAAAAGGTGATGAATTTTTAAGAGAAGTAAAATCAATTGATAAAAGTTTTTTAAAGCATGGTGATGTCACTATAAAGGTTGATTATTCAGATCTTAATTTTAAAGATGGAATGATTTTGAAAAATGGTGGAAGATTAGTGAAAGAATTTCCACATATTCCAGGTATTGATTTTTCTGGAACTGTTTTAGAAAGTGAAAATTCAAAATTTAAAGCTGGGGATGAGGTGATTTTGACTGGTTTTAGAGTTGGAGAAATTTTTTATGGGGGATATTCTCAAATAGCAAAAGTTAACGGAGATTTTTTAATAAAAAAACCAAAAGATTTGTCGAGTAAACAAGCAATGGTTCTAGGAACTGCAGGCTTTACATCTTTAATGGCTGCGTTTGCAATTAAAGCAAGAGAAGAAATATTACTTGGTGAAAAAGTAAATAATGTTTTAGTTACAGGAGCAACAGGTGGTGTAGGAAGTATTGCAGTTATGATATTAAATAAAATGGGATATAACGTTACTGCTGTATCAGGAAAAGAATCGAAAGCTGATTTTTTAAAAACTTTAGGTGCTAAAAACGTTATAAATCGTACTGAATTTGATAAAGACCCTAAACTTATTGACAAAGGCTTATGGGATGGAGTCGTTGATACTGTTGGTGGAAAAATTTTAGCAAACGCTATAGTTCAAACAAATCCAACAGGCATAATAGCAGTATGTGGTAATGCAAGTACTAACGAACTTAATACAAATGTAATTCCATTTATGTTGAGAGGAATTAAACTTTGGGGGATGGACTCTGCTAATTGTAGTATCCGTAGAAGAGAATTTATCTGGGGAGAAGCAGCAAAATTAATAGATTTTGACTTATTAGAAAAATCTGTTCAAACAGTTAGCTTGGAGGAGTTAATTGATACTTATCCTAAAATTTTGAAAGGTGAAATTTCTGGAAGAGTTTTAGTTGATTTAAATAAATAATGGACTGGGATAAACTAAAAATTTTTCATGCTGTAGCAGAAGCAGGAAGTTTTACAAATGCGACGGTAAATTTGAATTTAAGTCAATCAGCTATTAGTCGACAAATTCAATCACTAGAACAAGATTTAAAAGTTCAATTATTTGAAAGACACGCAAGAGGTCTAACTTTAACAGAAAATGGTGAATATGTTTTTAAAACTGCTCATGAAGTTATAAGTAAACTAAAAGAAGTAGAAACTTCATTAGGAGATCAAAAAAATAAACCCACAGGCAAATTAACGATTACTACTGTAAGAAGTTTTGGAACACATTGGTTAACTCCAAGAATTCAGGAATTTATGAGATTAAATCCTGAAATTGAAATTGAATTAATTTTTGAAGATAAAGAGTTAGATTTAAGCACTAGACAGGCTGATATTGGTATTTTTATGAGAAGACCTAAGCAATTGAATTACATTCAAAAAAAACTTGTTGATTTGAAGTACTATATATATGGGTCGAACAAATACCTTGAAAAGCATGGTATGCCAAAAACAATTAATGATTTAAACAAACATAAGTTTATTTCCTTTGGAAGAGGAGCACCTTCACCAGTTTATAACCCTGACTGGGCTTTAAAATTAGGGATGCCTGATGGAAAAAAAAGAAAAACAATAATGAAGGTAAATAGCGTAAGTGGATTACTCCTTGCTGTTGAGTCTGGGGTAGGATTAGCTGCTTTACCTGAATATTTAGTGAGCAATTCAAATAATGTCATTAAAGTTTTGCCCAAATCTGAAGGACCAATTACAGAAGCTCATTTTGTTTACCCTCAATCGTTAAAAAACACAGCCAGAGTCCAAGCTTTTAGAAATTTCTTATTTAGCAAAATAGGCGACTGGAAATCCTAACTATTCGTTTCAAAACAACTCAGAGGTGCGACATACTTGCAATTGATAATCATTCTCATTGCGAATAGTTATCAGTCTCAAACAATTATGCGGAAGAAAGAATAGGGAGAAAAATGAGAAAAGTAACAATTTTAACATTAATTGCATCTTTCTTTATCCCAACTTTTGTTGTGGCAAATGAAGTAAATGTTTTTAATGCAAGACATTATAAAGCTGATGGAGAGCTTTATTCAAAGTTTACAAATATGACAGGCATCAAAGTCAATTTGATAAATGGTAAGTCAGGTGCTTTAGAGAAAAGAATCATTAGTGAGGGTGCAGACTCTTCCGCTGATCTTTATATCACTGCTGATGCTGGAAGATGTGGTGCTATGGATGCAAAAGGCACTCTACAAAATGGTTTAACATCTGCTGCTATTAAAGCAGCTGTTCCAAAAAGTTTTAGAACTAGCAAGTGGGTTGGAATCGCAAAAAGAGCAAGAATAATTTATTATTCGCCTGAAAGAGTTACTGGTGCAGAATTGTCTGGGATGACTTATGAAGGCCTAGCAGATCCTAAATGGAAAGGTAGATTAGTAATTAGAAAATCTAGTAACATTTATAATAAGTCACTTGTAGCATCATTAATTAAAAACAATGGAAAGGCAGCTACAGCTGCATGGGCTGAAGGGGTTGTTGCTAACATGGCAAGAACACCAACAGGTAACGATAGGGCTCAAATCATGGCAGTGGCAGCTGGTGAAGCTGATATAGCTGTAGCTAATACTTACTATTTAGCTCTCATGTTGTCTGGTAAAAAAGGACCTGAACAACAAGCAGCAGCTAAAAAAGTTAAGGCTTTCTTTCCTAATCAAAACGACAGAGGAACGCACATGAATGTAAGTTGTGCAGCTCTAGTAAAAGGTGCGCCTAACAAAGCTAATGCAATCAAACTTGTAGAGTTTTTATTAACTCCAGAGTCTCAAGAGCATTTTACAAACAATACTTTTGAGTTTCCAATGATCGATGGTGTTTCACCAAGTCCATTAGTTGTAAACAACTTAGGATTAGATTTTAAACAAGATATGAAAACTAAGTTAGCATCTTATGGAAAAAATCAAGCTGCTGCTGTTGAGGTAATGACAGCTGCCGGATGGAAATAATACTGTGAAAGTAAAAAAGAAATTTATGTCTAATATTGATTATAATAAATCTTCTAAAGCATGTTCCCCATGTCTCTTAGAGTGTAAAAAAATCAATAAAAGAATAAATGACAGAAAACTTTCAAAAATTGAAACTAAGGAGGTTCCGCATATCCTAAAAGTATTTGATTTTTAATTTTTCTGGGTGTCTACGCTTACTAGGCAAGATGTCTCCTTCCTCCTAGCGTAGACACAAATACTTTTCATTTTTTAAGGCGGATTATAGATTATGAAATTTAATTTTTGGTATATATCTTCTTTTTTTATTTCTATTTTTGTTATAATTCCAATCTTAACAGTTTTTTCAAGTTTTTTTGAAAATACTTCAAATTATTATCAAGTTTTAAAAAATACTTTTTTGTTAGAGTATGTATTAAATTCTTTAATTCTATTATTATGCGTATTAATATTAACTTTTTTGATTGGAACAGGATCTGCATATTTAGTATCTTTTTTTGAATTTCCTTTTAGTAATTTCTTCAAATGGGCATTGATACTTTCTTTTGCAGTTCCACCTTATATTTACGCCTATTCATTAACTGCTTTTTTCGAAAACTATGGCACTGCGTATACTATTTTAAAAAATATATTTGGTGACGGTAATTACAATCAAAGTATTCCAAAATTCGATGGACTATTTGGAGTAATTCTTTCAATCTCATTTTCTTTGTACTCATATGTGTATATTTTAGCTAGAGCATCTTTTTTATATCAACCACAAAATTTGATTGATTTAGGAAAAAACCTAGGTTTTAGTAAATTTAAAACTTTATATTCTATTATTTTACCAGCTGCCCGACCAGCAATAGTAGCTGGTTTGTCTTTAGTGGCTATGGAAACTCTTGCAGAGTTTGGAGCAGTTGATTTCTTTTCAATAAACACATTAACAACAGGAATTTACAACTCGTGGATAGCATTTGACGATCTAGCTTTTGCAAATCAATTATCGTTTTACTTACTTTTATTTATATTTGCTCTTTTTATTTTAGAAAATTTATCCAGAAAAAGGGCCAGATATCATATGAATTCTAGAGGTGGATTTAAACAAAAACAAAAAATTAAACTCTCAGGAGGAAAGTCTTTTATGGCTTTTATGTTTTGCTTTTTAGTTTTTTTCTTAAGTTTTTTATTTCCATTAAGTCAAATGATGTATTGGACAATTAAATTTCCAGAAAACCTTTTTGATTTAAAGATAATTAACCTTTTAATTAATACACTTTATTTAGTTGTTTTATCTAGTTTAGTTTTAATCATATTTGCTCTTATCTCGAATTATGGAAATAGAGTTACTAAAAATAAAACTTTAAATATTTTGTCAACTTTATCAATTTCGGGATATGCAATTCCAGGTGTAATTTTAGCAGTTGCCTTTATTACTTTTATCGCTTGGTTTGATGAGAGTGTGATAAAAACTTATGGTTTCTTATCAATAAAAAAAATTTTTATAGGTTCAATTTTAGGTTTGGTTATTGTTTATTTTATAAGATTTTACTCTCTAGCTTTTAATGGAATTAAATCAGGATATGAAAAAATAAATATATCAGTTGATGAAAGTTCTTATTTACTTGGATATTCAAAAAGAAAAACATTTATGAACATACATATTCCTTTTTTAAGAAATTCATTGTTGTTCGTTTTTATACTGATTTCTTTAGAAATAATAAGAGAACTACCTATTACTTTGATTTTAAGGCCTTTCAATTTTGAAACTTTTGCCACTACAGCCTATATTTCTGCATCAGAGGATTTATTAGAGGCAGCAGCAGTTCCATCATTATTTTTAATTTTGATTGCAACTTCTTTTATAATAGTTACATCTAAATATATTTTAAGAGATAAAGATGAATAAAAATTTTTTTGAAATTAAAAATGTCGATTTTAATGTTAGTGGTAAAACTAAAGTAAAAAATGTTTCCTTTTCAATAGAAAATGAAGGCGATGTTATATGCCTTTTGGGACCCTCGGGAATAGGTAAAACAACCATTTTGAGAACTATAGCGGGTTTGGAGAAATTAAAAAAAGGTTCAATTAAGTTAAATGGCAAAACACTTTCCTCCGAAAAAGTTAATGTTGAACCAGAAAATAGAAATGTTTCACTTGCATTTCAAGACAATAGTTTGTTTCCTCATTATACTGTTGAAAAAAATATATTATTAGGTTCAGAAAGAAACAAAGAAAAAAATGAAAAAAAACTTACATTAAAAGAAATTGTAGATCTACTAGATATTTTTCACATTCTAAATAAATACCCACACGAAATTAGCGCAGGTGAAGCTCAAAGAGCTTCTCTTGCAAGATCTCTTATAACCCAACCAGATCTTTTATTATTAGATGAACCTTTATCAAATGTTGATCAAAGTTTTAAAGAAGAGATCCAAGTCAGACTTAAAAAAATCTTAAACCAATTAAAGATTACAACAATCATAGTTACTCATGACTCTTATGAGGCATTTTATTTAGGTTCAAAATGTGGAATAATCCTAGATCAACAACTCAAACAATTTGATGATCCATATAAAGTTTATCACTTCCCTAATTCCGTCGAAGTGGTGAATTTTTTAAATAGAGGTATCTTAATTCCTGCTAAAGTTACCGGTAAAAATACTTTAGAAAATTGGGATTTAGGAACAATTGAAGGTAATTTTATAAAAGAATATCCTAAAGGCTCAAACGTACATTTATTACTTCAGCCAGAAGATCTTGAGCACGACGATAAAAGTAATTTAAAACTAGAAGTGGTAGATAGGAAATTTAGAGGCACAAACTTTATCTATACACTTAAAACACCAAGTAATACTCTAATACCAGTATTTGTTCATTCACATCATATCCATCAACATGAAGTTGATGAAAAATTTGGCATCAAAAGACCAATTCATATTGATCATATAGTCTGCTTCTAATAAAAACCTTTAAGAAAATGAAAAGTAGTCTTAAAGTTTTTTTAAAAGGAATTATTGATGTAAGTCCATTAATGATTCCAGTAGTACCCTTCGGTTTGATTTTTGGAGTTCTTGCAATTGATGTTGGATTCACTCCGTTAGAAACAATGGGAATGTCGTTAATAGTTTTTGGGGGAGCCTCTCAAATAGTTCTTTTACAATTGTTTTCTGGAGGAGCATCTTCATTGGTAATTATTAGCTCAGTTGGTGCTGTTAACTCACGTCATTTACTTTATGGAGCTGTTGTATCTGAACATTTGTCAGATTTAAAATTAATTTGGAAAATAATTATTTCATATTTTTTAATAGATCAGGCCTACGCAATATCAAATGATTATTTAAAAAAAAATAAAGATCAAAATAGATATTTTCATTTAGTTGGTGCTGGTGCAACTTGTTGGGTAATTTGGCAATCAACTACTTTTTTTGGAATTATACTAGGTGCAGCAATACCAGAAAAACTTGGTTTAAGTTTTGCAGTTCCTTTAACATTTTTAGCACTTTTAGTTAATGATTTTAGAAAGTTTATTAATGTAATTATTATAATTATTTCGGGATTGGTTGCTACATTTGGATATAATTTTATTCCTTTTAAAGCTTACGCAATAGTTGCAGGCTTAACTGGTCTTTTGGTAGCTATGATATTAACAAAAATGATAAAAACAAATGAGTAATTGGGCTTTAATAATATATTGTGGATTAATTACTTATCTCACAAGATTTTCAATGATAGCATTGATAAAAAAGGAAATGTTTAATGATAGAGTTAGGCAAGTTTTATCTTATGTACCATCGGCAATATTTCCAGCTATTATCTTTCCAGCTATTTTCTTAGATAACTCAGGGTCAATTTTAATTGAGGATAATCCAAAAATTTTAGCTGCATTAATTGCAACATTGATTGGAATTTTCTCAAGGAGCATAATTGCGACAATATTTTCAGGATTAGCTTCTTATTGGTTTTTAATTTTTGTAGTATAAAAAAAATATGAAAAAAATATTTTTATATATATTTTTAGTTTTATCATTTTGTTCAAATAGTTATGCGAAAGAAACAACTTTCAAAAAAGAATTATTCGAGAAAGCTCAAGCAGAAGGCAAAGTTGTAATAGTTAGTTCTTGGATAAAGTATTGCTCATCTTGTGCTAGTCAAATGAAAGTATTGGAAAAAGCTAAAAATGATTTTGACAATATAGTGTATTTTGCGTTTGACGTTACGAATAAAGAAATAGCAGAATTATTTGATGTACAGTATCAAACCACGCTTTTAATCTTCAAAGACAAAAATTTAGTTTACAGAAGTATCGGAGAGACAACTAAAGATCTAATTTATAAAGCTATTCAATCTTCAATTTGAATTAATCACCTAATTTAATATTTCTAGCAACATTTGTCTCGATTTCAGCAGGTTTTTTTAAATTCAAATTGTTCATGATTTCAACATATTCATCAACACTATTAACTTGCAATCTTGGATTTTGTTTTTTTTCTTTTCCAATCGTACTTACTTTTTCACCTTTGTAATCATGAGCGGGATATAAAAGAGTTTCTTCAGGTAATTTTAAAAGTTTATTAAATATTGAGTTATAAGCATCTTTTGAATTGCCATTTTGAAAATCAGTTCTCCCAGTACCGTTTATTAATAAAGTATCACCTGAAAAAAGATAATTATTCATTAAAAAACTGTAACTATCAGACGTGTGTCCAGGAGTATACATAGCCCTTATTTTGATGTTTTCTAATTCAATATACTCATCATCTTTTACTTTAATTTCTACAGCATCTGCAGGAGTATGATCTCCCATTATTGTTGAACATTTTGTTATGTTTTTAAGTTTAGACGCTCCTGTTAAATGATCAGCATGAATATGGGTATCAATTACTTTCACTAATTTTAGATCTAATTCTTTAAGCAAACTTATATACTCAAACACATTTTCTTTAACTGGGTCAATTATCAGTGCCTCTCTTCCTTTTCCTGAAGAGATTAAATATGTATAGGTTGATGATTTAGTATCAAATAATTGTTTAAAAATCATGACCTTATATTAACATATAAGTACAAATTGACCCATTGTTAAAACTTGATTGAATATTAAATTATTAGCATGAAAACAATAACAATAATATTTACACTTTTGTTTTTAAACTCATTAGCTTTTGCAGATAAGAATATGAAAATTGGTTCAAAAGGTAATGTAGCTGATGTAACAAGGGTAATAAAAGTTGTTATGTATGACAATTATTACGAACCAAGTTCATTTCAGATTAAAGAAGGTGAAACCATTAAGTTTGAAGTTGAAAACGCAGGTATGCTTGTTCATGAATTTAATATTGCAAACAAAATGATGCATATGAAGCATCAGCCAGAGATGATAAAAATGGCTGAAAATGGAATTCTTCTTGCCTTCTCTATTGATAAAGAAAAAATGAAGAAGATGGCAAAAATGGATAAGTCAATGGGTCATTCACATAGTAATAGTGTTTTGTTAGAACCAAAACAAAAAGGAGATATCATTTGGAAATTTGATAATGCAGTAAACATCGAAGTAGCTTGTAATGTTCCTGGTCATTATCAAGCTGGAATGATAGCCAAAGTTAATATAAAATAATTAAATGGACAACACTGCTGTCACCAATTTTAATTGGTTTTGCAAACATACCTGGAAAAGAAGTGCTAAAAATACTGGTTGGTGTTTATTAGGATGTGCTATCGGTGATTTTGGAACAATTTTATTTTTTCAATTAACTCAAATCCCATTTCCCATTTTAGCAATTATGACATTAGCTGTTATCAATGGTTTAATTACTAGTATTATTTTAGAAACAATAGTTTTAATGAAACAAAATCTAGATTTTTCAAAAGCTTTTAAAACAGCAATGGGTATGAGCTTTATATCGATGATAAGTATGGAAATTGCAATGAATTTAACTGATTATTTTTTAACTGGTGGCGCTATTCTAACTTGGTGGGTTGTACCAATTATGCTTCTAGTTGGTTTTTTAACTCCTTGGCCATACAATTACTGGAGACTTAAGAAATTTGGTATTGCGTGTCATTAAAGAATTGGGATAACAAAACCTGGCTTTCATCCAAAAAATATATTAAAACATTCAATAATTTTTTATTAAAACGAATAAATTTAAACAAAAATTCTCAAATTTTAGATATTGGTTGTGGAAGAGGCAAAATATTAGGATCTTTGTTTTCAAAATTAAGGTTAAAGAATAAACCAGTAGGTATTGATATAGAAATTCACAAAGA
>CACKMG010000010.1 GCA_902601235.1 uncultured Pelagibacteraceae bacterium | reverse complement strand
CTTTACCCTTCACTATTTAATTCCATTTTTAATTTTAGGCTTAGTTGTTTTACATATTTGGGCTTTACATGTCCCTGGAAATAACAATCCAGTAGGTATAGATATTAAAAAACCTTCAAAGGATACAGTGCCATTTCACCCTTATATAGTAATCAAAGATGGTTTTGCATTATTAATGTTCATGATTGTTTTTGCATTTTTTGTTTTTTATACTCCAAACATTTTAGGCCATGCAGATAACTATATTGAAGCAAATCCCTTAGTTACACCTGCACATATTGTTCCAGAATGGTATCTATTGCCTTTTTACGCAATTTTAAGATCAGTCCCTGATAAACTTTTAGGTGTTGTAGCTATGTTAGCTGCAATATTTATTTTGGCAGCTCTTCCTTGGTTAGATACATCTAAAATCAGATCAGCAGTATTTAGACCTTTATATAAGCAGTTTTATTGGATCCTTGTTGCTGATGTTTTAATTTTAGGTTATGTGGGTGCAATGCCTGCAGAAGGCTTGTATCTTTTGATTGCTAGAGTTGCTACTGCCTATTATTTTTTACATTTCTTAGTTATTCTTCCAGTTTTAGGCTTTAAAGAGAGAACCTTACCTGTTCCATTAAGTATTACGGAGTCTGTTTTGGGTGGAACTCCAAATTTAGCTACCGCAAAAAACAAAGAAAGTTTAAAAACTTAAGTGAAAAATTTTTTAAGAACAACATTCTTGATTATATTTCTAATTGGTTTTCAGTATAACTCTAATGCAGCTGAAAAAGTCGAATACTTAAAAACTGATTGGAGTTTTAAAGGACTTTTTGGTAAGTTTGACAGGGCTTCACTTCAAAGAGGATATCAAGTGTACACAGAAGTATGCTCATCTTGTCATTCAATGAAATATTTGAGCTATAGAAATTTAGCTGAAAAGGGAGGACCTGAATTTACAGAGGAACAAGCAAAAGCTATTGCAGCATCTTTTGAGGTAAAAGATGGTCCAAATGCAGATGGTGATATGTTTACAAGACCTGGAAAATTGTCTGATAAATTTGTAATGCCATACGAAAATATTAAAGCTGCTCAAGCAGCAAATGGTGGAGCTTATCCTCCTGATATGTCTGTTTTAGTTAAAGCAAGAGGTGGTGGAGTAGATTATATCTATTCTCTTCTTCAAGGTTACGAAGATCCTCCAGCCGGAGTTACTCTAGATGATGGGGTGTATTATAATAAATTTATGTATGGAAATAAAATTAAAATGGCTAATCAATTATCAGATGGGTTAGTTGAATATTCTGATGGAACAAATGCGTCAGTTGAACAAATGTCCAAAGATGTAACAACATTTTTGATGTGGGCAGCTGAACCTCATTTAGAGTCTCGACATAAAATGGGCTTCAAAGCAATTGTATATTTGATTATTCTAACTATTCTTGTTTACTTTAGTATGAAAAGAATTTGGTCACGTATTGAAACGGAAGTTTAAAACATCACCATCCTTAACAATATAGTCTTTACCCTCTAATCTCATTTTACCACTAGTCTTAGAATTTACCCAACCGTCATTAGCGATAAAATCATCATATGAAACTGTTTCCGCTCTGATAAAACCTTTTTCAAAGTCAGTGTGAATTTCACCAGCTGCTTTTGGTGCTGTGCAATTTTTTTGAATAGTCCAAGCCCTAGTTTCTTCAAGCCCCGAGGTAAAATAAGTTTCTAGTTCAAGAATTTTATATCCTTTTTGAATCAATAAGTTTAATCCAGTTTCTTTTAAACCAATCATTTCCATATAATTATTTTTTTCTTTAAGATCCAATTCGTTAATTTGATTTTCTATATCTGCAGAAATAATCAAAGTATTTTCTTGACCATATTTATTTATAAAAGACTTAGTATAATCATTGCCATTTTGAACACTTTTTTCATCTACATTACAAACGAAAATCTTAGGTTTTAAAGATAAAAGTCCACTTTGATTAAGTTGTTTTTTATTAAATTCTGATTTTAAAGTAGATAAATCTTTATCATCATTAATACAATCTAATGCTAATTTAAGAATTTTTAATTGATCTTCATCAATGTTCTTTTTATTATTTTTTTCAAGTCTTTTTTGAATAGATTCAAGATCTGCAAGCATCATTTCTGTTTCAATAATCTCTAAATCCCTCACAGGATCAACTGTAGGATTAACATTTTGAATATCATCTGAATCAAAACATCTAATCATATGAATGATAGAATCAACTTCTCTTATATGCGATAAGAATTTATTACCCAAACCCTCACCTTTTGATGCTCCTTTAACCAACCCGGCAATATCCACAAATGAAATTGTAGTATTTATAATTTTTTTTGATTTAGATATTTTAGCTAGATTATTCAATCTTATATCTGGAACTGGCACAACTCCTACATTGGGATCGATTGTGCAAAAAGGAAAATTTGCAGCTTGGGCTTTGCTAGAGTTTGTTAATGCATTGAAAAGAGTAGATTTACCAACATTTGGAAGTCCTACAATTCCACATTTAAAGCTCATTACTTGTTATTAACAGTGCTTGAAAATAAATCTAATTTTTTATCAAGAAGTATTGAGATAGAGTCGATAATATTTTCGGTTATTTTCTCAATTCCCATAACTTCATCTTCATTAAAATTTTGTAAAACATAGTCAGCAACTTGTATCTTATCTTGAGGTTTACCAATTCCTATTCTTATTCTGGAATAGTCTTTACCAATAAATTTGTCAATTGAAGCGACACCATTATGGCCCGCGTTAGAACCACCGAATTTGGCTTTAATTTTTCCAAATTCAACATCCAGATCATCATGAAAAACTATTACATTTTCTGCATCAATTTTAAAATACTCAAGTAACTCTCTTATACAAATACCTGAGTTGTTCATAAAAGTTAAAGGTTTGATAGCATAAATTTTTTTATTTTGAATATTTCCAGTTGTCAGAAGCCCCTTGAATTTTGGTTTTTGTTTCGACAAGCCAAACTTTTTATTTATTGAGTCTATAACTTTAAATCCAACATTATGTCTGTTATTTTCACTATTTGGTGTTGGATTACCTAAACCTACGAATAAAAGCATAAATTAATTGAATTGAAATCTCAATTTTGATTGATTATTTTTTTTCTTCAGCTGGTTTTTTCTCTGGTGGTTTTTTATCATCACCTTCTTTTTTATCACCATCCACTGCAGGCTTATCACCATCAGCAGCTGCTGCTTCAGTTCCTTCAGCTCCTGGTTCACCTTCTGCTGCATCTGCCTCTGCAGGTTTTTCAGGTTCTTTCATTACAGTAGGTGCTGCAAGTGTTGCTATAACAAAATCTCTACCTTGAATAGTTGGTACAACCTCAGGATCTAATTTTACAGATGAAATTTTAAAGCTTTCTCCAATGTCAACTCCACTAAGATCAATAGTTATAGACTCAGGAATTTTTTCACTTGGACATTTAAGTTCTACCTTTCTCCTTACAATATTTAAAACCCCACCTCTTTTTAAACCTGGTGAGTCTTCTTGATTAATAAAATTTACTGGTACCTCAATTTTGATTTTAACACCTGGCAGCACTCTTAAAAAATCTACATGAATGGGTTCATCGCTTATAATATGATATTTAACTTCTCTTGGTAAAACATTCTGTGTCTTACCTTCAATATTTAATGAGATCATATTTGATAAAAAATTTTCTTTCTCAATTAAAGTTTTAAGTAATTTTTTTGAAATGGATATTTTTTGATTTTGTTCTTTTCCACCATAAATAATTGCAGGGACATTACCATTTTTTCTAAGTATATTTAATTGACCCTTACTTTTGTTATCTCTGATATTAGCTTCAAGTGAATTCATAAAACACAGCTTTTTAACTCATGTAAGCAAATAATCAAGGTAATTATTTAAACAAATCTGAAACGGAGGTTGAATTAGAAATTCTTTTTATCGCTTCTCCCATTAGGCCAGAAATAGGTAAAACCTCTATATTTTTAACATTTTTAGTTCTCTCACTGTTGTCAATAGTATCAGTGATTACCAAGTTTTTGATTACAGAATTTTTGATTTTTTTGACTGCTTCTCCACTAAAAACTCCGTGAGTGATATAAACGTAAACTTCTTTTGCACCTCTATCTTTTAAGGCTTTAGCTGCGTTCACAATAGTTCCACCAGAGTCAATTATATCATCAACAATTATACATGTTTTACCTTTTACATCTCCAATAATATTCATTACTTGAGCTTGACCTGGCTTTGGTCTTCTTTTATCTACGATTGCAAGACCAACATTTAAAATTTTTCCAAGGGCTCTTGCTCTTTCAGTTCCTCCAACATCAGGTGCAACACAAATCATATTTTTACTTTTAATTTTCTTTTTAGCATGTCTTGCAAATATTGGAGTTGCAAAAAGGTTATCAACAGGAATGTCAAAAAATCCTTGAATTTGTCCCGCATGTAAATCAACTGTCACAACTCTGTCTGCTCCAGCGTTTGTGATTAAATTGGATACAAGTTTTGCAGATATAGACGTTCTAGGAACAACTTTTCGATCTTGTCTCGCATACCCAAAATATGGAATTACAGCAGTTACATTTTTTGCAGAAGATCTTTTAAGAGCATCAATACAAAGCAATAACTCCATCAAGTTATCATTCGCTGGTGAAGAAATTGATTGAATTATAAAAATACTATTACCTCTAATGTTTTCATTTATTTCAATGTAGATTTCCCCATCGCTAAATTTTCTTATACTAGAATTGACAAGTTTTGTTTTTAAATATTTTGCAATATTCTTACTTAGGGTTTTATTGCTATTTCCAGTTAATAATTTCATTGAAAAGTTTAATTAATCATAATTATTGAAATATTTCTACCATAATCATCATGTTTTAGTTTTAATGATCTTCTTGCACTAAAATAATTATTTTTTTTATCAAAAGTATCGATTTTAAGCAGGTCAATTCTATTAATTCTATTAGACTCTAATTGATATTTTACATATTTTGGTAAATTGAAATAGATTAAATCTTTTCTGTTTGTGAAGAAAATTTTATTTTTTTTATCTTTTTTTAAAAATTTTATTTTAAAATCTTCTTTTACATTATAGTTTTTTTGTGAAATACACGGTCCTATAGCTACAGTAATATTTTTTCTATCACATCCTTTGCTTAACATAAAATTTATGACTTTATCAATTATATCTTTGAAGGCACCTTTCCATCCAGCATGAATAGCTGCAATAATACTTTTCTTATTATCGTACAATAATAATGGCACACAATCAGCTGTTAAAATAGCAATGGGTAAATTTTTTTGATTAGTTATTACAGCATCAGCTTTAATTTTCTTTTTGAAAGTAAAATTTTCATCAATGTAAACAAATTTATTACTATGAATTTGATTAAGTAAAAAAATTTTTTTTGAATTTTTCCCGATTTTTTTCCTAACAATTTCCAAATTTTTTTGAATATCCTTTTTTTTATCTTTTGATCCAGGGCCACAATTTAAACTTTTATAGATACCTTTTGAAGTTCCATTATTTCTATTAAAAAAGCCATGATTTATTTTTTTGAATTTTGATAATTTTTTTGATTGTATCAAATTTAAAAACCTAACTTAAACTTATTTTCCTTATTCTTAATTAACATAACTTTAAACAACTTTCCCATTTGCCTGTCATCAATCAATCTATTCACTCTGTAGTAAATATCTGTTTTTTTTAAAAAGGGGAGATTTTTAGATATTAGTTCAGCACGTTGTTTAATGCCCATTTTAATTAAAAATTCTTTTTGTGTAGTATAATTATAACTTAACTTACCCAAATCACTTATAATTTTACCAAATAAAGAAAAATTAATATGATGTGTTATATCATTTTTACCAAAGTTTTTTAATAGGTTTGAGTATCTATGATTAGATACTGCTTGCAATGAATTTTTCATTTTTTTTTTAAGATATCCATAATCAATAAGAAGCAACCCTCCAGAATTTTTTTTAATTATTTTTGCAATATTTTTTAAATATTTAATTCCAATTTCAGAATATTCTATGAATTTTTCATTTTCAGAAATTCTATAATTAATTTTTTTTTCAAATTTTTCCATGTCAATTTTTTTTTCAAAGAAATAGGCATTATTTTTATCTTTGAAATTAACAAATTTTTCATACCACAATTCATTTTTTTTTATAAATTGTTTTATAGCATGAGCATCAAAAAATTCATTAGCAATGAATATACTTGGATCATTATTTATTTTTTTAAGTTCATTCAGCCAGACTATATTAAAGTTTTTTAATTTTTTTTTTTGTTCTTCAATAAGTCTTGGACTTTTTTCATGAATCATAAATTGACAAGATTCAAAAAAAATTGGAAAATTTTTTGAGCTTTCAATTAAAATCTTCATCATTTCACCATTTCCAGCGCCCAGCTCAATTAAATTTATTTTCTTTGGACAACCTAAGCTTTGCCAAAAACTAATTGTCCAAATTGCAATCATCTCAGAAAAAAGTCTTGATATATGTGGCGCAGTTATAAAATCACCTTTTTTACCTAAAGGGTTTTTATTCATGTAATATCCTAGTTTTTTATCGTAGAGAGATAAATTAATAAATTTGTCTAATGAAAGTTTATATTTTTTTTCCAACTTCTTCATATTTTTTAAAAACTAAATAAGAGCCAATTATAAAAAATAATAAACTTATTATTTGTCCCATAGTTAAATTATAAAACAAATAACCTAACTGTTCATCTGGTAGTCTGAAGAATTCTATAAAAAATCTAAAAAATGAGTAAAAAATTAAAAATAAACCTGAAATTAACCCTGGAAAATTCAAATATTTTTTTTGTCTAAAGTAAAGTAAAACAATAAATAATATTATACCTTCAAATAATGCTTCATATAATTGTGAGGGATGTCTGTATAAATTATCAACTTTAATAAATTTTACTCCCCATGGTAAACTTGTTTCTAATCCATAAAGTTCTGAATTAATAAAATTAGCTACTCTTCCTAGGAAAATTCCAATAGGTGCAACAACTGAAACTATGTCTAAGTATTGAAATGGATTTTGATTTCTTTTTTTTGCAAAAATAAAACTCGCAATAATAACACCTAATAAACCTCCATGAAAAGACATTCCTCCTTCCCAGATTTTAAATATTTCACTTAGATTATCTATATAGTAGTAAAAATTGTAAAAAAAAACATAGCCCAATCTGCCACCAACTATAATTCCTAAAATCACATATGTTATGTAATCATCAAATTTTTCTTTTAATTCCTTATCATTAATTATTAATTTTTTACCATAGAACCAACCTAAAACTATCCCACCTATGTATGCTAAGGAATACCACCTTAATTCTATTGAAAATAATTGTATAGCAACTGGGTCAAAATTATTAATGAACATTTTAAATAATAATTATAAATTATTCTTATAAAACTTAAATAAATTTATGAATAATTCAAAATTTGTTCTAAATAAACTTGCAAAGCTATTTGAGCAAGGTCTGTTAACATCTAAAGACCTTGGCAATGAAATATTGACTATTTTAAAATCTAAAAGAGATGAAATTGTCTTTAAAATGAAACTTACTAGCAAAGATGAGTTTGATATTCTATCTAAAAGAGTAGAAAATTTAGAAAAAAAAATAGGCAAATTGAAAATTAAAAAACTGCAAAAAACTAAACGGGCAAAAAAATCTTAACCCCAAGCCCCCCCATATTTGATTTACTTAGTTTAATATTTCCTCCATGAGACCTGATTATGTCAGATGCAATAGATAAACCAAGGCCAACACTAGATTTAGAATCAGCTCTTCCTTTATCTATTTTATAGAAGGGTTTAAAAACATTTTCAAATTCATGATCTGGTATTCCAGGTCCGTTATCCTCAATTTTGATAAAAAGATTATTATTATTTTCTACTAGCTCAATATTTACTTTATCTGCATATTTAATTGAATTATCAATAAGGTTGTTAATACATCTTTTAATTAAATTTTTCCTACCATTTATATGAATATTGGGCTGTATTTCTTTTAGTATATTTTCATTATTATATTTAATTATGATATTATTAATTAAATCACTTATATTGAATTTTTCATCTTTCTCTAAAAAAGATGAGCTAGTAAATTGAAGATATTCATTTAACATTTTCTCCATTTCATTGATATCTTCAGATAATTTTTTCTCTAACTCTTTATCTTTTATGAAAGCAATTTGTAATTTCATTCTTGTGAGTGGAGTTCTTAAGTCATGACTTATTCCCGATAACATCTCTGATCTCTGATTGAGATGTCTTAATATTCTTTTTCTCATTCGGTCAAATTCATAACCTGCTTGACGTATCTCAGATGCTCCAGAAGGTTTAAATTCTTCTACATCTTCACCTCTGCCAAATTTTTCTGCAGCTCTTGCTAAGTTTGTAATAGGCCTTGTCTGATTTTTTAAAAATATTAAAGATATAAATATCATTATTATTGCAGGTACAGTAATCCATAATGCGAATATTCTAGCAGAAGAAGTTGTAACTCTATCTCTAGGAATTAAAAATTTAAAATATCCAGTTTCGTATTTAATCCTTATGTCAATCAATTCTTTATAAGACGTTGTATCAAACCAAAATTCTTTTGAATTAAATTTTAACTTTAACTCTCGTCTTAAAGTTCTATCTATAGGACTGAACCATCTTTCATCGTAGTCAAAACTAAAATTAATATCTTCAACAAGTTCAATATTTAAATCTTGATAAATTGAAAAAAGATTTACAATTTCATCTTTTTTATAAATTTCATCATCATAAACTACGATGAACGTGTTAATTTCATTTATAAGTGCTTTTGTCATTCCCTTATTTGTTTTAATCCAAAGGCTATCAAAAAAAACAGTAGTTATTACAAGCTGAAGAACAATAACTGGAATTGCAACGATTAATAATGCTCTATAAAATAATCTTTTAGGTAAAATATTTTTTACGAATTTATTCAATCCATAAAACATATCCAGCTCCTCTTATTGTTTGTAAAAATTTTGGATTTTTTGGATCTATTTCAATTTTTTTTCTTAATCTTGTTATAATTACATCAATTGATCTTTCTTTATCTAGATCGATCAAAAAACCAATTTCTTCTCTTGAGAAGACTTTACCAGGGTTATTGATCATTTTTTCTAAAATAGTTTTTTCTGTATTATTGATTTTATTGTCAATATTATCTTTTGTAATTATTTGTTTATTTAAATCAATTTTAATATTTTCAAAAATAAGAATTTTCTTTTTAATATCTTTTTTAACCTTATTCATTATATTTTGAATTCTTAATATAAGTTCTTTAGGCTCGAATGGTTTTGGTAAGTAATCATCAGCACCAATCTCTAGTCCTTCTATTCTCTCTTTGGGCTCTCCTTTTGCAGTTAATAGTATAATAGGAGTGTCTAATTTTTTTTTATTATCTTTAATAAATTCTAATCCATTTTTTCCAGGCATCATTATATCAAGAATAATTAAATCAAATTTTATTATCTTGATCTTTTCAGAGGCATCTTCTGCACTATTTGCAGTGGTTACTAAATAATTATTTTCATCTAAATATTTTTTGACCAATGTTCTAATACCATCATCATCATCAACTACCAATATATGTGCTCTAAATTTATCCATTAATTATTTTTTTTAATACATTGTCAAAATTAATTACCTCCTCCGAACTAGAGTTCAGTAAAGCTCTATAAATTCTTTTTTTTTGAATATTAAAAATTTCATCAAAAATTTTTTTTCCTTTGTCATTTAAAAATACGTGTTTTATTCTCGTATCTTGATCATTTTTTTTGAAAAATATTATATCTAAACTAATCAAATCTTTTAAAACTCTATTTAAACTTTGTTTTGTTACTTTTAGTTTATTTAATAATTCAGATATCGAGATCCCCTCATACATTGAAAGAAGATGTATTACTTTTTGATGTGCTAGTCCAATAGAGTACTTATTAAGAATTTTTTTTGAGTCTGAAAATGTTTCCCTATATCCAACGAATAATTTTTCTATTAAATCTTTTAATTGATCGTCTTTTAGATATAAAAGTTCTTTCATTTTAGGTAAGTTATATTGACATATTATAGATACAAAGATATTTTTTAATATTAATTTTTTTAATATTTCATAAATGATACCCTACGATAAAAGATCAGGAAAAATATGGTACAATGGCGAATTAGTTGATTGGTCAGATGTTAAATTACATGTACTGAGCCATGGATTACACTATGCAAGCTGCGTATTTGAAGGTGAAAGAGTATATGATGGATCTATATTCAAACTTGAGGAACATACTTCCAGACTATTTCATTCTGCAAAAAGAATGGGTTTTGAAATTCCTTATAGTGAAGCTGAAATAAATTCAGCTAGTAAAAAAATAATATCAACTCAAAAAGTTGAAAATGGATATGTGAGACCAGTTGCATGGAGAGGAAGCGAGATGATGGCAATCTCTGCTCAACAAACAAAAATACATGTAGCTATAGCAACATGGGAATGGGGTTCTTATTTTGATCCTAAACTAAAAATTGAGGGTATAAAATTAAATATTTCAAGTTGGAGAAGACCTGCACCAAATACAATTCCCTGGGATACAAAAGCATCTGGTCTTTATATGATTTGCACTCTTTCAAAACATGAAGCAGAAAAACAAGGTTATACTGACTCACTAATGCTTGATCATGAAGGAAATGTTGCTGAAGCAACAGGGGCTAATATTTTTTTTAAAGATAAAAATGGAGAACTCCACACACCTATCCCAGACTCATTTTTGGATGGCATAACAAGAAGAACTGTAATTGAAATAGCCAAATCTAAAAATATTAAAGTTCATGAAAGAAAAATTAGTCCTGACGAACTTCCCAATTTTGTCGGATGTTTTCTTACAGGTACAGCAGCAGAAGTTACTCCAGTTTCTTGTATTTCTGACTATAAATTTAAAGTCTGTGAAATGATAATAGATTTAAATGAAAGTTATCAAGCTCTAGTAAAAAAGAAAAAAGCAGCTTAATTTTTATTGTCTTCAGAAATAGCATGATCAATACCTTTTCTCATGTATTCATAACCTGTAAATAGTGTCAAAGCTGCAGAGAGCCATAATAATACAATCCCAATAGTTTGGGCATTATAATCTTGAAAATTTATAATTTTATTTCCAGTATCTCCTGACAATAAAAGAGCTATTGATACCATTTGTAAAACAGTCTTTAATTTTGCTAGGTTGGATACTGGAAGTTTAATTTTACCTTTTGCTAAAAATTCTCTTAAACCAGAAATTAATATTTCTCTTGTAAGGATAATTATTGCAGCAATAACCTCATAATTTCTAATTGTTCCATCCATAACTAAAAGAATAAGTGCAGTTGCAACAATAATTTTATCAGCTATAGGATCTAGTAATTCACCAAGTTTGGACTCTTCTCCAAGAAACCTAGCCAACATACCATCTAAAAAATCTGTAAAAGATGCTACGATAAATAAAATGAGTGCAGTTAGGTCTCCATAAAAACCCGGTAAATAGAAAGCCAAAACAAAAAAAGGAACAATTAAAATTCTTCCAACAGTAAGTATATTTGGTATTTTTTTTAGCATCTTTATTTATTCATGAAAGAAGTTATATATCTTTTTTGCAACTTTTTCCTCTACACCTTCAACCGATTTTATCTCATCAAGGCTTGCAGACTCAACTGCTCTTGCAGAACCAAAATGATTTAATAATGCTCTTTTTCTTATTAATCCAATACCTTCTATTTGATCTAGTAAAGATTTACTTATTCCTCTTTTTCTTTTTGCTCTATGAGCACTAATTGCAAATCTATGCGATTCGTCTCGTATTCTTTGAAGAAAGAATAGGGTAGGGTCATTTTTTGTAAATTTGAACTCTTTACCATTATGGAAAAAAGTCTCATTACCACTATTCCTTTGTTTTCCTTTAGCAATTGCTACTATAGGTAAGTCATGAAGTCCTAATTCGTTTAGAGTTTCTCTGGCAACTGAGTATTGCCCCTTTCCACCATCAATTAAAACTAAATCAGGAAAAGTGAGGTAATTATCTTTTTCTTGTATAGCTCTTTTGAATCTTCGATTTAGTACCTCACGCATCATACCATAGTCATCTTGTTCATTTTTTTGTATTTTAATATTAAATTTTCTATACCTTTTTTTAATAAAACCCTCATCTCCATAAGCAATTAATGCACCAACACTATTTGTTCCTTGAATGTGACTATTGTCATAAACTTCTATCAAATTAATATTTGGCTCTAAATTAAATTTATTTGCAACAGCATCAAATAATTCCCTATTATTTTGGCTTTCATAAAGTTTTCTATTTAAGCTATCTTTTGCATTTTTTTTTGCTTGATTAATTACTTTTAATTTTGACCCTTTTTTTGCTATAGAAATATTAATTTGCTTTCCCTCTTTTTGAGAAAGGGTCTTTTCAATTAAAACTTTTTCTTTAATTTCCTCGGATAATATAATTGATGAGGGAACACTTTTGTTTTCATAAAATTGAGAAACGAAAGAATTTAATATATCACCTAATTTTTCGTCAGGATCATGCTTTGGAAAAAAAGCTTGATTACCCCAATTTTGTTTTGAACGATAAAAGAAAACTTGAATACATGTCTTACCAGACTCTTTATAACCAGCAATTACATCAGCCTCTATTAAATTTGCTTCATTTATTCTTTGAGATGATTGAATAATATTTAAAGATTTTATTCTATCCCTTAAAATTACAGCTTTTTCAAAATCTAAATCATCACTAGCTTTTTCCATTTGGTACGAGAGACTTTTCTGTATTTTTCTTGATTTGCCAGAAACAAATTCAATTGCATCCTCGACAGTTTTTTTATAATCATCTTCTTTTATATATCCAACACATGGACCAGAACATCTTTTAATTTGATATAAGATACAAGGGCGCTCTCTATTTTTAAAAACTGTATCATCACAAACTCTCAAATGAAAAATTTTTTGTATCATTTTTATGGTCCAATTTGCAGATCCAGCCGAAGCGAATGGGCCAAAGTAAAAACCTTCTTTTGATTTTTTTCCTCTATGTCTTTTTATTTGTGGCCATTTATCTTTGTTACCAATAAAAATAAATGGAAATGATTTATCATCTCTTAAAAGAATATTAAATTTTGGTTTATATTTTTTAATTAGATTTGCCTCAAGAAGTAAAGCCTCACTTTCATTTGAAGTTGTTGTTATTTCTAACTTTCTTGTTTGAGAAAGCATCCTTTCCGTTCTAATAATATGATTTTTTTCAGCAACATAACTTTTAAGTCTATTAGGTAGATTTTTTGCTTTACCCACATAAAGAATATCACCTTTTTCATTTAACATCCTATAAACACCAGGTAACTTAGGAATTAAAGGGAGTTCTTTTTTTATTACTTCTTTTCCAATATCAGAGCTTATCATGACTTCTCTTTTTGGTAATTTGAATACCAACAGATGAACATTGCTTTAAAATTTCTAACTTTTCAATTTTGAGCATAATTTTTGCAATTCTTTTATCTTTAAACAGTTCATCAAAAACAGCTTCAGCTAGAGTTTCTAAAAAATTATAATGTTTTTTTTTAACTAATTTTGTAATGAGTTTTACAATAGTACCGTAGTTAACAATAGACTTTATATCTTTATCATTTGATGGTTTTTTATCTTGATAATCAATTTCAAGACTAAATTTTACCTTTTGAGGTTTTTCTTTTTCAAAATCATAATAGCCTAGCTTTAAATCTAATATAAGATCATTAATAAGAATTTTTTTCTCGTAGTTAAATAGGCTTTTTGATTTATCTAATTTAATAATTCTAAGATTATTTTTTTTCATTCTTTACCTTTTATTATATCAGGTGTTCGCCAATTTAAACTTTGACCACTATCAATTGCTAAAACTTGTCCTGTAATAGATCTGTTTTTTATAAAGAAGTCAACAGCGTTACAAATCTCATCCACACCAACCTGTTGTTTAAGTGGTGTAGCCAAATATTGATTTTTGAAGTGTTTTTGTGACTGTCTTTTATTTTTAATTGTCGGTCCTGGAGCTATACCATTAACTCGTATCTTTGGTGAAAGACTCATCGCAGAAGTTTTGGTTAAAATATATAAACCTGTTTTACTTAATGTATAAGAAAAAAAATATGGAGTTAGCTTAAATACTCTTTGATCAATTATATTAATGATGTTGTTATTTTTACCTTTGATATTCTTTGAAAATTCTTTTGTTAAAAGAGCAGGGGCTTTTAGATTTGTTGAAATATGATTTCCCCAACTTTTTGAATTAAAGTTTTCTAATTTATCATTTTCAAATAAAGATGCATTGTTAATAAGACAATCAAAATACTTTAATTTTGATTTAGCAAACTTGATAATTTTGTTGATATCTTTCTCTTTACTTAGATCTCCCTTTACTAAATAGATTTTTGATCCAAAATTTTGAAGTTTTTTTCTTAAATTTTCTGCTTTAGACTTAGATTTGTTATATTGAATAAGAATTTGTTTGTTAGGGCCTGATAATTTTTCAGCTATTGCAGCACCTATTCTTGTTGCTCCTCCAGTAATAATTATCCTCTGTGCTTCCATTTTTTATCTTTTTTTTTGGTAACCTTAGTTCCTGGCATGCCCATTGTCGATCTACCTTTTGGATAAAGTTTATTTTTCACGTCATATTGTCTTATTTTAGGATTTAATGTGATTTCAAGCTCTGTACTTTCTAATTTTCTTATTTCATCTCTTATTTTAGCTGCATCTTCAAATTCAAGATTTGAGGCTGCCTCTTTCATTTTTTTATCTAAAGCTTTTAAGTGTTTTTTAAGATTTCCTCCAACATTAGAACCCTCGCTAATTTTTACATAATCTTTTTCATAAACACTCTCTAAAATATCATTAATTTCTTTCTTAACTGTTTTGGCATCTATTTTATGTTTTTTATTATAATCTAATTGAATTTTTCTTCTCCGTTCAGTTTCTTGAATTGCTTTTTTTATGCTTTTTGTTTCTTTATCAGCATATAAGATTACTTTTCCATCAACATTCCTCGCAGCCCTTCCTATAGTTTGAATTAAAGAAGTTTCTGATCTTAAAAAACCTTCTTTATCAGCATCTAAAATTCCAACCAATGCACATTCTGGAATATCCAAACCCTCTCTTAATAAGTTAATACCAACAAGAACATCAAAAACTCCCATTCTTAAATCTCTCATAATTTCTATTCTTTCAAGAGTATCAATATCAGAGTGAAGATATCTTACTTTAACTCCATTTTCATGAAGGTATTCTGTTAAATCTTCGGCCATTTTTTTTGTCAATGTTGTAACTAAAACTCTATGATTATTTTCAATAACTTTTTTACATTCATGCATTAGATCATCTACTTGATTTTTTGCAGGTCTTATCTCTACAGGAGGATCAATTAATCCTGTAGGTCTTATCACTTGATCTATAAATTTTCCTTTTGTTTGCTCCAATTCCCAAGGCCCAGGAGTTGCTGAAACAAATACAGTTTGAGTTCTCATTAAATCCCATTCTTCAAATTTCAACGGTCTATTATCCATACAAGATGGAAGTCTAAAACCATATTCAGCTAAAGTACTTTTTCTTGATCTATCTCCTTTATACATTCCGTTTAATTGTGGAACTGTTACATGACATTCATCGACAAAAATTAAAGTGTTGTCTGGAAAATATTCAAAAAGTGTAGGCGGTGGTTCACCAGGCTTTCTTCCAGATAAAAATCTAGAGTAGTTTTCAATACCGGCACATGAGCCAGTAGCTTCAATCATTTCAAGATCAAATTTAGTTCTTTCTTCTAATCTTTGAGCTTCAAGTAATTTATTTTCTGCCCTATGTTTTTTAAGAGTTATGTCTAATTCTTTTCTTATATTCCTAACTGCTTGTTCTACAGTTGGTTTTGGAGTTATGTAATGATTATTAGCGTAAATTTTAACTAAGCTTAATACTCTTACTTGATCACCAGTTAGAGGATCAAATTCTTCAATTTTTTCTAATTTGTCTCCGAATAAACTAAGTCTCCATGCTCTATCTTCTAAATGAGATGGAAAAATTTCTAAATATTCTCCGCGAGCTCTAAAAGTACCTCTGTAAAAATTTTGGTCGTTACGCTTGTATTGCAAAGCCACTAAAGATTTGATTATTTGTTCTCTATTATAATCATAATTTTTTTGAAGGGTTAAGGTCATTTTGCTGTATGCTTCAACTGAACCTAAGCCGTAAATACAAGATACACTTGCAACAATTAATACATCATCTCTCTCCAAAAGTGATCTTGTTGCCGAGTGCCTCATGCGATCTATTTGTTCATTAATTGAAGCTTCTTTTTCAATGTAAGTGTCTGATCTTGGTACATAGGCTTCAGGTGTGTAATAATCATAATAAGACACGAAGTACTCGACTGCGTTATCTGGAAAAAACGTTTTCATTTCTCCATAAAGCTGTGCAGCTAAAGTTTTGTTAGGGGCCAAAATTAATGCTGGTCTATTGGTTGCTTCAATTACTTTTGCCATTGTGAAGGTTTTTCCTGAGCCCGTTACACCAAGCAATACTTGATTGAATTCATCTTTATTAGCACCATTTACTAATTTTTTAATGGCTTCTGGTTGATCACCTGCAGGTTTAAAGTCAGATTTAATTTTAAATTTTTTACCACCCTCAAGTTTTCCACTAATTTTAGGATTTTTACTCTGAATATCTGTAATTAAATCTTGATAAGTATTTTCCATATATTAAAGAACGTAGTAGAATTAATTTATATTTCAATGAGCATAATATCAGACAGTTTAAAGAGAATAAAACCATCCCCGACTATAGCAGTTACGCAAAAGGCCAGAGAACTAAAGGCAGCTGGAAAAGATGTAATTGGCTTAGGAGCTGGTGAGCCAGACTTTGATACTCCTGATAATATTAAAGATGCAGCCATTAAAGCTATTAAAGATGGTGATACAAAATATACTGCCGTGGATGGAACTCCTGCTTTAAAAAAGGCAATAGTCGAAAAGTTTAAAAGAGAAAACAACTTAAATTTTAATATTGATCAAATTACAGTTGGAACTGGCGGTAAACAAGTTCTTTATAATGCTTTTATGGCAACATTAAATAAAGGTGATGAAGTAATAATTCCAGCACCTTTTTGGGTTTCGTATCCTGATATGGTTTTATTGGCTGGTGGAAAACCAAAAATAGTAAAATGTGAAGAAAAAGATGGTTTTAAATTAACTGCTAAAAAACTTAAAAAAGTAATTTCAAAAAAAACAAAGTGGTTAATTTTAAATTCCCCATCAAACCCAACTGGTGCTGGTTATACTAAAGAGGAAATTGAAGATTTAGCAAGAGTGTTAGTTAAAAATAAAAAAATTTATATTTTAAGCGATGATATTTACGAACATATAAAATATGATAATTTCAATTTTTTTACAATTGCTCAAATTTCAAAGTTAAAAAATAGGACATTAACAATGAATGGTGTAAGTAAATCGTACGCTATGACTGGATGGAGGATCGGTTATGCGGCTGGTCCAAAAGACATCATCAAAGCGATAGGTAAAATTCAATCTCAATCAACATCAAATCCATCATCTGTAAGTCAGGCGGCGGCTGTTGAAGCACTAAATGGTTCACAAGATTTTATACAAGAAAGATCTCGAGCATTCAAAGAGAGAAGAGATTTTGTGGTAAGAAGTTTAAATAATATAAAAGGAATAAGTTGCTTAGTACCTAATGGTGCATTTTATGTATTTCCAAGTTGCAAAGGATTATTAAATAAAAAAACAAAAATAAAAACAGATGCAGACTTTGTTCAAAAATTGTTGGAAAAGGCAAATGTTGCTGTTGTGCAGGGATCTGCTTTTGGCTTAGATGGATATTTTAGAATTTCATATGCCACATCAATGGAAAATTTGAAAAAAGCAATGGAAAGAATTAAATCCTTTTGTGAGAGCTTAAATTAGTGAGATAAAAATTTTTCTGCTTCCAATGCAGCCATACATCCCATGCCAGCTGCAGTTACTGCTTGTCTAAAAGTTTTATCCTTAACATCTCCAGCAGCATATATACCAGGTATATTTGTTTCTGTTGAGTCAGGTTTTGTAATTATATATCCCTCTTTATCCATATTTAGTTGATCCTTAAATAGTTGTGTTGCTGGATCGTGACCTATCGCAATAAATAAGCCGTCTATTTTTAACTCACTTATACTGTTTGTTTTAACATTCTTTACTTTTATACCTTTAACGTTTTTAGGTTCTTTATCGCCAACAACGTCCTCAACTACAGAGTCCCAAATAATTTCAATTTTTTTATTTTCCATTAATTTTTTCTGAAGCATTTTTTCAGCTCGTAAAGAATCTCTTCTGTGAATTAATTTTACTTTGGATGCAAATTTTGTAAGAAACATAGCCTCTTCAACCGCAGCATTACCACCACCTACAACAGCGACTTCTTTATTTTTAAAAAAGAAACCGTCACAAGTTGCACAAGCTGAGACTCCAAAACCCCTAAATTCCTGTTCTGATTTTAAATTTAACCATCTTGCTTGAGCACCAGTTGAAATGATAATACTGTCAGCTGTATATTTCTGACCACTATCTCCAATTGCTTCAAAAGGTTTTGATTTTAAATTTACTGATGAAATGTGATCTTCAATCATCTCTGTCCCTACTGCTTTTGCTTGATCTCTCATTTGATCCATTAGCCAGGGACCTTGGATAACATCAGCAAAGCCAGGGTAATTTTCAACATCAGTTGTAGTAGTTAATTGTCCACCTGGTGCCGAACCATAAACTAAAATAGGACCAAGCATTGCTCTTGCAGCATAAACTGCAGCTGTATATCCAGCTGGACCGGATCCAATTATTAACACTTTTGTGTGTTTAGTTGGATTTTGACTCATATGAAAGCTATATAGTAATTAATGTCTAAATTAAAAGGATTATTATTGTCCGAGGGAATGCATGGCATGATCAGCCAAGTAGAGGGTTTGGCAAAAGCATTAGATTTAGATTTTATACACGAAAAAATTGAACTAAATAATTTTTGGAAACTGATTCCTCCAAAAATAACCCCAGTGCAAAATTTTGTATTTAAAAATAAGATTGAAGAAAAGTTTGATATTGTTATTTCTTGTGGAAGAAAGAGTGTGATTCCCTCCATTTTTTTGAAGAAAAAATTTGGAAAAAAAATCATGAACATTCATATCCAAGATCCAAAAGTTTCGTTAGATAATTTTGATTTTGTTGTAATTCCTGAACATGACGGATTAAATGGCAAAAATGTTTTAAATAGTAAAGGAGCAATTCACTATTTAAGAAAGGAGGAATTGGATCAAAATATTAATTACTTAAAATCTAAAATAAATAAAGAAAAGGTGGTAGCTTTAATTGTAGGTGGTCCCAACAGATATTACGATTATAAGGAAAAAAATATTAAAGAGATATATAACAAAATTAATGAAAATTTTATTAATAAAGGTTTTCAATTGATATTCATTCCGTCAATGAGAACACCCAAAAGAATAATTGATTTAGCAAAGAGTTATTTTGATAATAATCAAATTATTATTACTGAAATAGATAAAAAAGCCTACCTTTCATCATTAAAACTTTCTGATTATATAGTGGTTACATGCGATTCTACTTCAATGATTTCTGAATCGGCTATAACAGGAAAACCAATTTATGTAGCTCAAATGCCTTCAATTAAAGAAAATAAGAGATTTGAAAAATTTTTTGAGTTATTTAAATCTTTAAACATTATTAAAGATTTAGGTTATTCAATAGAAAATTGGAATTACGAGAAACTTAATGAAACAGATAGAATATCAAGATATATAAAAGAACAAATAAAAAATTATGAATTTTCTTAATTCGATTTTAAATAAATCAAAAAAACATGAATTTCCATTTGATCATTGGGAGTATGATAGTGCATTAACTGATGAGCAAATAAGGGAGATTATCAACACAGACATTCCAGACGTAAGTAAGCACAACATATCCTATGATGGTACAAGAGCAATTGATGGAGGAGCAGCTAAATTTAGAAAAGGGATTACATCAGGAGGTAAAGCTTTAAAGTTTAGATGTTTTATCACGAAAGAAAATGCCTCTCAGTTTCCTAATTTATTAAATTTTATTAAAGAACTACAATCAAAGCAAACATATAAAGTGATTTCCAAAATGATAAATAAAGATTTATCTAATTCATATGTTAGGGTTGAGGTGATTTGTGATAGAGAGGGTTTTTGGTTAAAACCCCATTGCGATATCGAAGAAAAATTAATGTCGGGATTAATATTTGTGAATAAAACAAATGAATCTGAGGATTTAGGAACCGATTTTTATAATAATGATTTAAAAAAAGTTAAAACAGTTCCTTACAAGCATAATTATGGTTATTTATTTACGAGCGGACCTAACACTTGGCACGGGATGGAAAAGAAAAAAATTATAAAAGAAAGACGCTGTATTCAAGTTAACTATGTAACTTTTCCTACAGATTGGAAAGTAGAATAACAAAGAAAAGTTGAAAATTATATTGAAGTAAAATTTGCAATAAGTCCTATTACAAGCAAAAAAACCAAACATTAAACATATACCTGTAACAGCTTTTTGTTGGTCATTATTGGAGTTGTCATTGATATTCCAATAGTTTTTATTATTTAATTCAATTTTTTTTGAACTATTCTTTTTTTTATAATTAGGAAAATCTAAAACTTCTGCATTAAATAAATTTCTTTTTTTGTCGATTGCATTTTCAATATATTTGTGAAGTTCTGAGCTCATATTTATTTTTAGTATTTAATTAAAATTTGAAAAATATAACAATAAAATAACTAATCATTTTGGGTTTATAAAATTCAACCTCAAAGAGAATAATATTCATCAACTTCAAATTGAAATTAATATTAATTTATATTTTGAAGAGAGTTAACTTCTAATTTTTTTGTTTTCAGAGATTTAATTGCCTCTAAGCAAGCATAGGCAGTCGACATGTTGGTACAGTAAGGAACTTTATTTTTTAAAGTAGCTCGTCTTAAAGCAATTGCATCACTTACACGAAAAGTTTTATTACCGCCTCCAGTATTAATAACTAAAGCAATTTTTTTGGCATCTAAAACATCAACAATATGGGGTGAACCGCCACTAACTTTATTGATTATTTTACATTTCATTCCAAATTTTCTTATATGTTCTGCGGTTCCTTTTGTTGCACAAAGTTTAAATTTCAATCTTATAAGCTCTCTTGCTAAACCAATTCCTTCATCTTTGTGGGCATTTTTTAAAGATATGAAAGCTAACCCTTCTTTCGGGAGTGAGTTGGCAGCTGCAATTTGACTTTTGGCAAAAGCCATACCGAAATCTTTATCAAATCCCATTACCTCACCAGTAGATTTCATTTCAGGACCTAAAAGTAAATCGCTATTTGGAAATTTATTAAAAGGAAAAACAGCCTCTTTCACCGCGTACATACCTTTTGATTTATTCTTTAAATTAAATTTTGATAGTTTGTCTCCAGCCATTATTCTTGAAGCAATTTTAGCAAGAGGCAAACCTTTAGCTTTTGAAACAAAAGGAACAGTCCTGCTTGCTCTTGGATTAACCTCAATGACATATATTTTATCCTTCTTGATGGCGTATTGAATATTTATAAACCCTTTAACTTTTAATGCTAACGCTAACTTTCTTGTTTGATTTTCAATTTCTTTAACAAGATATGGTTTAATAGAAATTGGGGGTAAACAACAAGCGGAGTCTCCTGAATGTATTCCAGCTTCTTCAATATGCTGCATAATTCCTGCCACATAAACATCTTTCCCATCAGACAATGCATCTACATCAACTTCCATTGCCTGATTAATGAATTTATCTATAAGTATTGGATTTTCTTCAGCAGCTTTAAAAGCTTCTATTACAAATTTTTTTAATTTATTTTTTTCATGAACGATTTCCATTGCTCTTCCACCTAAAACGTAAGAAGGCCTAACAATTAATGGTAAGCCAATTTTTTCTGCAATTTTAATTGCTTGATTGTAATTTCTAGCTATACCGCTCTCTGCTTGTTTTAATTTTAACTCATTTAATAAATTTCTAAATCGATCTCTATCTTCAGCTAAATCAATGGAAGAATATTGTGTACCCAATATTGGTAGTTTATTTTCATATAAAAATTTTGCTAATTTGATTGGTGTTTGTCCACCAAATTGTGTAATTACTCCAATTAAGTTACCTTTCTCTTGCTCTTTTTTTATTATATTAAAAACATATTCCTCTTTAAGTGGTTCAAAATATAATCGATCACTTGTGTCATAATCCGTTGAAACAGTTTCTGGATTACAATTAACCATAATTGTTTCAAAACCAGCAGCTTTTAGAGAAAAACTTGCTTGACAACAGCAATAATCAAATTCAATACCTTGGCCAATTCTATTTGGCCCTCCACCAAGAATAATTATCTTTTTCTTATTTGAGGGCTCAGCCTCACATTCAGAATTAATTGAAAAGTTTCTCTGATACGTTGAGTACATATAAGGTGTGAAAGACTTAAATTCAGCAGCACAAGTATCAACTTTTTTGTAAACAGGCACTACTTTTATCGCCGATCTTTTTCTTCTTATGATTTTCTCAGGTAAATTAGATAATTCTGATAATTTTTTATCAGAAAAACCAATTGATTTTATTCTATTAAATTCTGCAAAATTTTTTGGAAGTCCTTTGTTCTTAATCTTTATTTCTTCATCAACTAATTCTTTGATTTGGTTTAAAAACCAATAATCAATTTTTGATAAACTATAAATCCTTTTGATATTTATTTTTTTTCTGATTGCCTCAGCAACTAATAACATTTTATTTGGGATATTCTCTTTGAGTTTTTTTTCAATTCGTTTTTTATCTAAGTTGAAAATTCTATCTAAACCAGAAAAACCTGTTTCTAATGAAATTAAAGCCTTTTGAAGCGACTCCTTAAAGTTTCTTCCAATTGCCATTGCTTCACCCACAGATTTCATTGAAGTACCTAATGTTGCAGGAGAGGTTGAAAATTTTTCAAAAGTAAATCTTGGAATTTTAGTAACCACATAATCGATACTTGGCTCAAAGGAAGCTGGAGTAACTTTTGTTATTTCATTTTTTAATTCATCCAAAGTATAACCAACTGCCAATTTCGCAGCAACTTTCGCTATAGGAAATCCAGTTGCTTTAGAAGCAAGCGCAGATGATCTCGAAACTCTAGGGTTCATCTCAATAACAACCATTCGGCCATTTTTTGGATTAATAGCAAATTGAACATTTGATCCTCCTGTTTCAACTCCAATTTTTCTTAAACATGCAATAGAAGCATTCCTCATCACTTGGTATTCTTTATCAGTTAGAGTGAGAGCGGGGGCAACAGTAATTGAGTCACCAGTATGTATTCCCATTGGATCAACATTTTCTATAGAACAAATTATTATACAGTTATCTTTTTTATCCCTAACAACTTCCATTTCAAATTCTTTCCAGCCCTCTAAACATTCTTCAACCAATACTTGACTAACTGGAGACTCATGAAGTCCGCTTTTAATTATTTTAAGATAGTCTTTTTTATTTTTAGCTATACCACCCCCAAGACCTCCAAGCGTAAAAGCAGGTCTTATAATTGCTGGAAGGCCAATCTTTTTTAAAACTTTGGATGCTTGGTTGATATTGTTCACAATTTCAGATTTAGGTAAATCTAAGCCAATATCGATCATATTTTTTCTAAATTTTTTTCTATCCTCTGCATTAGCAATTGCTTTGGAGTTTGCTCCTATGAGTTCAATTTTGTATTTTTTTAGAATTCCTTTTTTTTCAGCTTCCATTGTAAGATTAAGCGCAGTCTGACCCCCCATAGTTGGTAGAATTGCATCTGGTCTCTCTTTCTTTAGAATTTTTTCTAAAACTCCTAGAGTAATTGGTTCAATATAAGTTTTGTCAGCAACATCAGGATCAGTCATGATTGTTGCAGGATTTGAATTAATTAAAATTACTTTGTAACCTTCATCTTTTAATGCCTTACAAGCCTGTGTGCCTGAATAATCAAATTCACACGCTTGACCAATAACAATGGGCCCAGCTCCCACAACTAATATCCTTTTAATATCTTTTCTTTTTGGCATTTTTTTTCATGTTGTTGATAAATTCTTGAAACAAGTAAACACTATCTTGGGGCCCAGGATTTGACTCTGGATGATATTGTACAGAAAATATTGGTCTGTCCTTAACTCTTATTCCCTCAATGGTATTATCAAAAAGAGATTTATGGGTTATCTCAATTTTTTTTGGTAAAGTTTCTTCAACCACTACAAAACCATGATTTTGACTTGTGATTTCAACTTTGTCATAAATTAAGTTTTTGACAGGATGGTTTGCACCTCTATGTCCTAACTTCATTTTTTTTGTTTTTCCGCCTAAGGCTAACGCTAAAATTTGGTGACCTAAACAAATACCGAATATAGGTATATTTTTTTTAATTAATTTATTGAGTATTTCAATTGCATATTTTCCTGTCGCCGCAGGATCACCAGGACCATTTGATAAAAATATTCCATGTGGTTTGAGATTTAATATCTTTTCTGCTGAAGTTTTGCAAGAAACAACTGTTACTTTACATTTAAAGTCTGAAAAATATCTTAAAATATTTTTTTTTATTCCATAATCAATTGCAACAACGTGAAAATAATTTTTCATATTTTTTTTAAATCCTGATTCTTTTTTCCAAGTTTTAAAGCCTTTCCAAATATAGTTTTTTGAGGTCGTTACAGTCTCTGCAAGATCAAGATTTTTTAATCCACTCCATTTTATGGTTGAGTTTGTTAGTTTACTGACATTAAATTTTCCATTTTTTGAATATGAAATTGTTCCCTTAGGTGCTCCTTTATCTCTAATAAAGTTTGTTAAACTTCTGGTATCAAGACCCGTAATTCCAACAATTTTATTTTTTTTGAGCCAGGCATCTAAATGTAAAAATGCTCTATAATTTGAAGGAGAAGTTATTTCAGAATTAAATATTACACCTCTAGTCCAGATTTTGTCAGACTCAATATCCTCTTTATTTGTTCCAACGTTTCCAATATGTGGAAAAGTAAAGTTAATTATTTGACCTGCGTAAGAAGGATCAGAAATAATTTCTTGGTAACCTGTTAAAGAAGTATTGAAGCAAACCTCACCAGTTGCGTCTCCTTGATAGCCTATCCCAATCCCTTTAAAGACTTTTTTATTTTCAAGAACTAAAATGCCTGTGTTAAATTGTGAATTTTTTGAGTTTGTTTTTTTTACTTTTTTTTTCAATTACAACTCATAAGTTAAAGGTTAATACAATAATTGATTTATTATCGCAACAGAGATGTATTATAAAATTGTAAAAAAACAATTTTTCTTTTGAAGATTTTTATCTTTGCAGTAAATTAAAAAAATATGTCTTTAAAAGAAACAATCGAAACTGAATACAAAAACGCATTAAAATCTAAAGATAAATCAAAAATATCAACTTACAGGTTAATTTTATCATCAATAAAGGATTTAGATATTTTGAACAGATCTGGTCCAAATAAAAAAGAGACAGATGATGATGACATTAAAAAGCTTCTAAAAAAAATGGTCAAACAAAGAACCGAATCAATAGAAATTTACAAAAAAAATAATAGATCCGATTTGTTAGAAGTTGAGCAAAATGAGCATGATATTTTAACTGGATTTCTACCCAAACAATTAGGTGAAGAAGAAACTAAAAAAATATGTGGAGAGATAATTTCAAAACTTGGGGCAAGTTCAATTAAAGATATGGGTAAAGTAATGGGAGAATTGAAAAAATCATATTCTGATGAGATTGATTTTTCAAAGGCAGGCTCTTTGATTAAAGAATTGTTAAACAAATCATGAAATATCCTAAAGAATATCTTGATGAAATTAAAACAAGACTAAAAGTTTCGACTGTTGTATCAAAATTTGTAGCATTAAAAAAAAGAGGTAAAGAATACGTTGGCTTGTCTCCTTTCAAAAATGAAAAAACACCCTCATTTACAGTAAATGATGAAAAAGAATTTTATCATTGTTTCGCAACATCAGAACACGGAAATATTTTTGACTTTGTAATGAAAACTCAAAATTTTAAATTTGGAGAAGCCGTTAAATATTTAGCTCAATTAGCTGGTATGCAGCCCTACATTTTTTCAAAACAAGATGAGGAGAGAGAAAAAAAGTGGAAAGAATATAAGTCTATCTTTAACCAATATGTAGATTTTTACCATAATGAATTGTTGAAAAATGAAAGTAATTCTGTTGCGAGAGATTATTTAAAAAACAGATCTTTAACTAAAGAAGAAGTCAAAAAATTTAAAATCGGATATATAGAAATAAACCCAAATTTTTTAGAAAAATTTAAAAATAATCATAGTGAGCAAACTTTAGTAGAAACCGGTTTATTTTACTTGGATGAAAAAAAGAAAATACTGGTTGAAAGATTCAGAGGAAGATTAATTTTTCCAATAAATAATATTTCAGGTCAACCAATAGCATTAGGTGGAAGAATAATTAAAGATCAAGATTATTTAGCTAAATATATAAATTCACCTGAAACAAATTTTTTCAAAAAAGGGTCTAACTTATATAATTTGGATATAGCCCGAAAACTTTCTAACAAAATAGATCATATTTATTTAGTTGAAGGTTATATGGATGTAGTGGGTTTAAGCAAAAATGGAGTAGACAATGTAGTTGCAAATCTAGGAACTTCTTTGACAGATAAACAAATTTTAACTCTTAACCAATTTTTTGATGATATCATTATCTGTTTTGATGGTGATGAAAGTGGTTATAAAGCAGCATTAAGAGCAGCAGAAAATTCTATTAAAGAATTAAAACCTGAAAAACAAATTTCATTTTTATTTTTACCAAACAAGGAAGACCCAGATAGCTATGTTAATAAAAATGGTAAAGCTAATTTCATTAATTTTACCAAACAAGGTAAATTATCTATTCATCAATTTATTTTTAATCATTATAAAGATCAAACAAAAAATAATCCCTCTTCATTGGCAATTTTTGAAAAAAAATTAATAGATATTGCTAATACAATTAAAGACAATTTTATAAAAAAATATGTATTAGAATATTTCTTAGAAAAAATTGCGGGACTAACACCTCATTCTAGTCAAAATAATAAAAAGTTTTTAGTAAAAAAAAT